>JBGPQZ010000199.1:0-6039 GCA_041489335.1 Methylomirabilia bacterium | reverse complement strand
GGCGTGATCCTGATGTGGAGCGGGAAGTTCGGGGTGAACCTCTACAACACGGCCTGGATCATCTTCGTGGCCTACATCGCCCGCTATATGGCCTTCGCGCTGAAGTCCACATCGGCCGCCCTGGAGCAGGTCAGCGACTCGCTGGAGGAGGCGGCGCGCGCTTGCGGCGCGACCCACTGGCAGGCGATGAAGGATGTGGTCCTGCCTCTCATCAAGCCGGGGATGGTGGCCGCCTTCTTCCTCATCTTCCTGCCGGCGCTCCGGGAGCTGACCACCTCCGTGCTCCTCTACGGCCCGACGACGCGGACCATCGGGGTGGCCATCTACGCGCTGAACGAGGACGGCGAGACCGTGTACGCCGCCGCCCTCTCGGCGGTGGCGCTCCTCATCATCATCGTCGGGCATTGGGTGATCAAGCGCGTCACGGGCACCACGAAGATCGGAGGGGCGTCATGACCGCCCACGTCGTCCTGCGGGACATCACCAAGCGGTTCGGCCAGGTCGTGGCCGTGGACCGGCTGAACCTGGAAATCGCGCGGGGCGAGTGCCTGTCGCTGCTCGGGCCGTCCGGATGCGGGAAGACGACGACCCTGCGGATGCTGGCCGGCTTCGAGGACCTGGACGAGGGCGAGATCCTGGTCGGGGATCGGGTCATCTCCTCCAGCTTCAAGAACTACTACCTCCCGCCCGAGAAGCGGGACTTCGGCATGGTCTTCCAGGCGTTCGCGGTCTGGCCGCACCTGTCCGTGTTTGACAACGTGGCCTTTCCGCTGCAGATTCGCGGGCTGTCCCGGTCGGAGATCAAGGAGAAGGCGACCAAGGCGCTGACCTACACCGGCCTCCTGGATGTCCGGGACAGCTTCCCGAACGAGCTGTCGGGCGGGCAGAAGCAGCGGATCGCGCTGGCGCGCTCCATCTCGTTCAATCCCACGGTCATGCTCCTGGACGAGCCGCTCTCGAACCTGGATCCGAAGATGCGCGAGGTGATGCGGTTCGAGATCAAGGAGCTGCAGAAGCGGTTCAACTTCACCATCCTCTACGTCACCCACGACCAGGCCGAGGCCATGGCCCTCTCCGACCGGATCGTGGTGATGGACTTCGGGGCCCTGATCCAGCAGGACGACACCCCGGTCAACGTCTATCTCAAACCGGCGAACAGGTTCGTCTTCAGCTTCATCGGCCTGTCGAACTTTCTCGAGGTCGAGGTGGCGGACGGCGGGGTCTACCTCAAGGGTGCCCGGGAGGCGGGGCCGGTGACGGCCGCCGTTCCCTCTCACACGCCGGGAAAGCCGCCTACGCTGGCCTGCCGGCCCGCGGAGATCGAAATGGCCCCGAGCGGGGGCGTGCGCGGGATCGTCACCCGCCGGGTCCTGCTGGGCGACATCATCGACTACCGGGTCCGGGTCGGCCCGGCCGAGGTCCGGGTGCAGCGGAACGTGCGCAAGCCCGTGTTCGGCGAAGGGGATGCGTGCGGGCTCAGGTTCTCCGCGCTGCACTGGTACGACGAATCCGGCGCCCGGGTGAACACCTCGCGAGGCAGACCTCTTTGACCGCAAAGCGCGCAAAGAGAGCCCCCTCGATTCGTGTTCTCCTTTGCGGTCTTTGCGAGCTTTGCGGTGAGGCGCTTGGGCGTATGGCGAGGTTCGTGCTCATTCGACACGGGGAATCGATCTGGAACGGGGAGCGGCGGATCCGCGGTCAACCTCGTCGAGGTGGACGAGGCGACGCGCCGCCTCGTCCGGGTGAACGACACCTGCCACCTCACCGAGGCCGGGACCGATCTCGTGCCGAAGGACGTCCTCACGGATGCCGGTGACCCAGCCGATATCGCCCCGTAGCCTCGATCCCCAGTCGGATCGGGCCGAGACCCACCCCGGGAGTCATGACTCATGGATCTCTCAGCGCTGCGCGCGTTCGTCTTCGATCTGGACGGGTGCGTGTACACCGGCGACACCCTGCTGCCCGGCGTGCGGGACTGCCTGGAGACCCTGCGACGGACGGGGCGGCGCGTCCTCTTCCTCACCAACAACTCGCGCGAGTCGGGCGACGAGCTGCTCGCCAAGCTCCACCGGCTCGGGATCGCGGCCGCAGCGGACGAGATGCTGTCGGCGGCGGAGATCACCGGCCCCTTCGTCCGGGAGCGGTACGGCCCGTCCCGCGTCCTCGCCGTCGGCTCCGACCGGCTCCTCCGGCTCCTCGCGGACGCGGGGCACACGGTGATTCCCCGCGAGGCCTACCGGACGGCCCAGGTCGTGGTGATCGGCCATGACTTCGAGTTTGACTACCAGAAGCTCACCGCCCTGTCCCGGGCGGTCCGGGCGGGGGCCGCCTTCGTGGCGGTGAACCTCGACCCGCGGCTCCCGGTGGAGGCGGGCGAGTTCTATCCGGGGTGCGCCGCCATGGTCGAGGCGGTGGCCGCGGCCGCCGGTGTCCGGCCGGTGGTGGTGGGAAAACCCGAGCCTCCCATCTTTCGGGTGGCGCTCGCGCACCTCGGCCTCCCGCCGGAGGCGGTGGCCATGGTGGGCGACAGCCTCAGCTCCGACGTGCGGGGGGCGCAGGGGGTGTCCCTGCGAACGGTCTGGATCGCCCCGCCGGGCGCCGAGTCGGGTGCCATTCGGCCCGACCTCACCATCCACCACTTCGCGGAGCTCACCCGACGGCTTCACGCTTTCCCGTTGAAACCGAGCCGGTTCGCATGCTAGCGTGCATGCGTATCCCGATGCGCTGGGCATCGAGAAAGGACTGAGGGGTCGGGAGCGGTCCTGACCTCGAGGCGCAGGATGCGCGAAAGGAGGCTCGTATGAAGAAACTGGTGGCAGTCGTTTTGGTCGTGGGGTTCGCGTTCGTTACCACGGGATGCTACACCCTGAACTACAGCAACTCGGCGTCTGCCAAGCCGATCTCCTTCACCGGGGAGGTCAAGGGGCAGCGCACCCACTTCACGGACGAGCGGCATCAGTGGTATGCGCTCTAGGGGCTGCTGCCGATCGGGGACAACGATGTCGAGAAGGTGCTGATCGAGCCGCGCACTTCCGGCGGGGCAGTCCAGAATCTCTCGATCCAGAGCGGCTTCACCCCGCTGGACGTGCTCATTAGCTTCTTCACGGGCATGGCCACGTTCTATCGCACGACCATCACCGTCGAGGGGGATGTCGTCCGCTAGGCGGCTACCTCGGGTCTGCCCGGGCCCGGCCTCGCGCCGGGCCCGCAGGGCCGCTGGCTTGGCCCGGAGCCATGCGACAGGAGCACGGGTTTGCAGGAAGGAGGGCGGAAATGCGTGCGAGTAGCTCCGGCGGGATCGGGATCGCTGGTCTCGCGGCTCTCATGTGTTTGTTGTCGGCCCTCGGCCCCCAGACGTTCGCCGCCGAAGATGTTCGATACACTCGCTACAATATCCACGTGCAGGATAAGGGACACAAGGGCGAGTCGGTGTACGAGGCAAGCTATGCCAACTGGACCGATCCCGGCGAGCGGCACTACGTCGTCCCGCTCAATACGGCCGTGAGAGTCGAAAAAGGCGGGGCACGATTCTGGGACAAGGGATTCACATTTGTCGTCGTCGAGCCCGACAAGCTGAATCCGCGCATCGGCAAGGTCTACTACGAGGTCAATCGGGACCGGGTGCGCATGGGCTATGAGGAGTACGCCACGCTGATCACCTCGCCCACGCCCGTCGGCCTGGACGAATTCTCTGCGGTGGATCTGGAGGGGATCAAGGCCGGGAAGGCCCTCCAGGGTATGAACAAGAAGGGTGTCATGGCTGCGCTGGGCTACCCCTCGCCTCATCAGACGCCCTCGCTCGAAGGGGCCGTGTACACCTACTGGAAGAATCGATTCGGCAAGCTGATCGTGGAATTCAATGCCGAGGGGAAGGTCATCAACATCCGGAGGTAGGCGGGGTCTCCGCCCTCTTCCGGCAAGCATGTGAGCAGCGGATGGCTGATCGGCGCATCGTCCTGGTGACGGGCGGGGGAAGGGGGATCGGCGCCGCCATCGTCCGCGCCTTGGCGCGGGACGGGTTCGATGTCTGGCTGAACTACCGATCCGATCATGCGGCCGCCCGGGGCGTAGCGGCTTCGGTGGAGGAGATGGGGCGCGTGTGCCGACTCCTCCCCTTCGACGTGACCGACCCGGGAGTGGTGCAGGCGGCCCTGGGACCGCTGCTCGAGGCCGAGACCCCATTTGCCCTGGTGAACAACGCCGGTTTCACGCGGGACGCGCTCCTGGTGTGGATGCGCCAGGAGGAATGGCGGGACGTCCTCTCCGTCCATTTGGACGGGTTCTTCCATGTTACCAAAGCGGTGCTCGCCCCCATGCTTCGGCAGCGAAAAGGCCGGATCGTCAACATCGTCTCGGCGTCGGGCCAGCTCGGCGTGCCCGGGCAGGTCAACTATTCGGCGGCCAAGGCGGGGCTCATTGGCGCCACGAGGTCGCTGGCCCTTGAGGTGGCCAAACGCAATATCCTCGTCAACGCTGTGGCCCCCGGCTTCATCGAGACCGAGCTCACCAAGAGCCTCCCCCGCGAGAAGCTTCTGCCGCTCATCCCGCTGGGCCGATTTGGGGCCCCCGACGAAGTGGCTGCCGTGGTGTCGTTCCTGCTGTCCGACGGGGCGGCCTACATCACCGGCCAGACCATCGCCGTCAATGGGGGCGTCTATATGTGATGGCCCCGCCCGCCCATCGATGTCCAAGGGGAATCCATGCATCGGGTTGCCATTACCGGGATGGGGATCGTGTCCTGCCTCGGCCAGGACGTGGACACAGTGGAGGATGCACTGCGCCATGGTCGCTCGGGTGTCGGAATCGACGAGGAGCGGCGCCGGCGGGGATTCCGGAGCCCGCTCACGGGATTGATCAGGGATTTCGATCCTGCGCGTATCCTGCCCAAGAAACAGCGAAAGACAATGCCGGATTTCACTATCTGGGCGGCCGCCGCGGTGCTGGACGCCTTGCGTGGGGCCGAGCTTCGGCCGGAGGATGTCCGGAACGACGACTGCGGTCTCATCTTCGGTTGCGACTCCAGTTGCCTGGCCGCGGTGGAGCAGGTAGACCTGCTCCGGGAGCTCGGGGACACCATGTCGCTCGGCAGCGGCCTGGTCTTTCGGTCCATGACCTCGACCATCACCATGAACCTGAACACCCTTTTGGGTACGCGCGGGGCCTGCTGGACCATTAGCTCCGCCTGCTCCAGCGGGGGACACGCCGTGGGCCAGGCGGCGGACCTGATCGCCATGGGGCGGCAGACCCGCATGATCTGCGGGGCCGCCCAGGAGATCACCTGGGAGTCCATGTGTAGCTTCGATGGGTTGGGGGCCTTTTCGACCCGCGAGGAGGAGCCGGCGGCCGCCAGCCGCCCCTTCGACCGGGACCGCGACGGACTCGTCCCGAGCGGTGGGGCAGCGGCGTTGGTGCTGGAGCAGTACGAGATGGCGCAGGCCCACGGCGCCCCCATCCTGGGCGAGGTGGCCGGCTATGCCTTCTCGTCGGATGGCGCCCACATCTCGGTGCCCAGCGGTGAGGGGCTTGTGCGTTGTATGCGACGGGCGCTTGCCGCGGCAGGCCTCAAGCCGGGCGACATCGACTACATCTCCGCCCATGCGACCTCCACCCCGGCCGGCGACGCGGTCGAGGCAGAGAGCATCGCGACGGTCTTCGGACCGAAGACGCCCCCGGTGGCCTCTCTTAAGTCCATGACCGGCCACGAGCTCTGGATGTCCGGTGCTTCGCAGGTCGTGTACGGGGCAATCATGGCCCAGGGCGGATTCCTGGCGCCCAACATCAATTTCCACGAGCCGGACGCCTCTTCGGCCAAGCTCACGATCCTCGCAGAGACCGCCGGGAGGCCCCCAGAGCGCATGCTGTGTAACGCGGCAGGCTTTGGCGGCACCAATTCCTGCCTGATCTTGCGGTTCGGTGCCTGATGTTCGACTGTGTGGTAATCGGCGCCGGCGTCTCGGGGATGACCGCCGCGCTCATCCTGGCGCGCCACGGGTGGCGCGTGATCGTCGTGGAGCAGGCGTCGCGCAGCGCCCCGGTCCT
>JBGPQZ010000198.1:0-6107 GCA_041489335.1 Methylomirabilia bacterium | reverse complement strand
CGGTTCCGGTGCAGGACGAAGTTGATCGGCTTGCCGTAGCACTTCTTGGTCTCTTCCTCGAACTTGAGCATGTTCTGGTTGAAGGAGTGCTTGTCGTCGAACTGGCTGGCCCCCTTCAGGGTGATGGCCTGCGCCGCCGCCAGTCCGCTCAGGCCGACGGCGAGCATCAGACCCAGGGCAACGGTCAGGAGAATCCGCACCTGCTTGCCACTCATGATCCTTCCCTCCTTGTAAGTCGGTTTACTCATCCCGCCGAGCGGACACCGCCCGCACAGGCGAGTGTCGCGCTATCCTCATGGAGGAAGTACAAGCTCGCGCAGTCTCCAGCTTGTGAAGGCGTCTGAAAACCCGCGGTGACAGGTCAAACGGACGCCGTTGAAGACGCGGAACCTGGCAGCCAGAAGCGATTCCGGGGTCAATCAGTGCCACATATTGCGTTGCCTCGTCAAGGAAAATCGGCCGCCTTCCGAGCGGGTCAGACAATCTTCTCCCCGCGACCCGAAGCCTCCGAGGTGGAATCGCCGGTTCACTGCCGTCTCAGGTGCTCCCGCACGAAGCCGATGGCCTCCCGGGTGCTGGCCCCCGGGGTGAACACCGCGGCGATCCCGCAGTCCCGGAGCTTGGGGATGTCCTCGTCCGGGATCGTTCCCCCGCCGAACACCAGCACGTCTTCGACGCCCCTCGCCTTGAGCAGATGCATGACCTTCGGGAACAGGTGCATGTGGGCGCCGGACAGGCAGCTCATGCCGATGGCGTCCACGTCCTCCTGGATGGCCGCGCTCACGATCATCTCCGGCGTCTGCCGGAGCCCGGTGTAGATCACTTCCATCCCGGCATCCCGGAAGGCCCGCGCCACCACCTTGGCCCCCCGGTCGTGCCCGTCCAACCCGGGCTTTGCGATGAGGACGCGGATCGGTCGTGCTTCATTCATGGTATCCCTCCGCGGAAGAATAGCACAGGCGCGCGCGGACCGGGAGATCTCCCGGCCGTCCTGCCAGGCGCCGCGCGCCAATGGTGCGGGATGTGTGACAAGTGCGCCGCCGGGAACCGCTAGGAATGCCTGTAGAAGCCGTGCCCGGTCTTCCGGCCGAGGTGGCCGGCGTCCACCATCTTCACCAGGAGCGGCGCGGGCCGGAACTTGGGATCGCCGAATCCCTCGTAGAGCGACCGCAAGACGGCCAGGACCACGTCCAGGCCGATGAGATCGGCCAGGGCGAGCGGCCCCATCGGATGCTTCATGCCGAGATGCATCACGTTGTCAATCGCGTCGACAGTGCCCACCCCCTCCATGAGGGCGAAGATGGCCTCATTGATCATGGGCATGAGGATTCGATTGGCCAGGAACCCCGGGAAGTCCTTGGCCTCCACCGTGGTCTTGCCGAGCCGTTTGGCCAGGTCGTGCGTCGCGGCGGCGGTCTCGGTCGAGGTCTCCATCCCCCGGATCACCTCGACCATCTGCAGAACCGGCACGGGGTTCAGGAAATGCATGCCGATCATCTTGTCGACCCGGCGCACGGTTGCACCCAGCTTGGTGATGGAGATGGCCGAGGTGGTCGAGGCCAGAATGGTGGCGGCTCGGCACAGCTTGTCCAGTTCCTGGAGGATGCCCTTCTTCACTGCGAAGTCCTCCGGCGCGGCCTCGATGACGAACTCGCAGCTCTTCATCTCGGCCATGCTCGTCGTGAGGGAGAGCGACCGGAGCATTTCCGCCTTCTGGCCGTCGCTGAGCTTCCCGCTCTCGATCAAGCGGTCGAGCCCCTTCTCGATGCGGGCGCGGGCCTGCTGGACCATCCGCTCCTCGACGTCGCGCAGAATGACGCGCAGCCCGCTCTGCACCGCGACCTGCGCGATCCCGTGCCCCATGGTGCCTGCCCCCACCACGCCCAGCGTCTTGATCTCCATGGCCGCTCCTCAGCTTCGGTCGCCCTGTGCCGTGGCCAGCCGTGCATCCACGCCGCGGAACTCGCCCTCCTCGCGCACCACACCGCTCGGGTCGCCCGCCGTCCGCGGTTCCCGCCGGTGCTGCGTAGAGATCATGCGCCTTTTAGGGGAAGCCTATAGATACCCGCTCGACGTTGTCAAGCGGTTTCCCCCTATCTCTTCCCCCCTGTCTCTTCGCAACCAACAGGAAAACACACTCTCCGCTCCGCCGCGCACGACTCAGCGGGGACCGGACCATCCGAGCCGCCGCGAGATCTCCGCCGCCGCCGCCATGACCTTGGGTGCGAGCGCCGCCAGGCGCCCTTCGGTCAACCGATGGGTCGGGCCGGCGACGCTCAAGGCGGCCACCACGCTTCCCTCCCGGTCCCGGATTGGGGCCGCCACGGCCCGCACCCCCGCGCTGCACTCCTCGTTGTCCACCGCGTAGCCCCGCTCGCGCACGCGGCGCAGCTCGGCCTGCAGGCCGCGCAGGGTCGTGATGGTGTTCGGCGTGAGGCGTGTGAGGCGTGAGCCCGGCAGGCGACGGCGCAACTCCTCCGGCGCCAACCCGGACAGGAGCGCCTTGCCCAGGCCGGTGGCGTGCGCCTCCACGCCTCCCTGCGCGTCAATGTGCAGACGGATGGGATGGGACCCCTCGACCTTGCGGATGTTCAGGATCCGGTCCCTCTCCAGGACCCCCAGGTTGACGCCCTCCTCCGCCTCTGCCGCCAGCCGCTCCATCACCGGCACCGCCATCTCCTTCAGGCCGTACCGGCCGGCGGCCGAGGACGCGATCGCGAAGAGCTGATACGAGAGCCGGTAGCGGGCGGTGTGGGGGGTTTTCTCGATGTAGCCCCGGGAGGCGAGGGTGTTCAGGAGACGATGGACGGAGCTCTTGCCCATGCCGAGCTTGCGCGCCAACTCGGTGACGCCGAGCTCCGGCGCGGCACCGAGCATCTCCAGGATGGTGAGGGCCGTGGCAACTGCGGGGGATGTAGGAGTAGCCAATTATGTTCGCCTCATTTGAACGGTATTCAAAATAGGCCAACCAGCGAGCCCCAGTCAAGGCCGGCCCGCGATCCGCTCGGCGGTTGTCGGTCCGGTCAAACAAAGGCAAGGCGATGGGGTCACCGGCCGCGGCTCAGCTCCCCGCAGATGCCCCGGAACGCGCCCACCCGCTCGTCCGGCGTCCCGGCCTCGATGTCCGCCACTACGAGGTCGCAGGGGGCGTACTCGGAGGCGATCCGGGTGAGATCCTGGCGGATCTCGGCCAGGGACTTGTTGGCCAGGTCCATGGGCGTGTACATGATCGCCCGCCGGGCATGTGGGAAGGTCGCGCGGGCGCGGGGCAGGTCGGAGTCCAGGCCCATGTCCACGTACGCCAGGTGCGGGACCGTGGCGTAGTGGTCGAGGTACGGGTCGGCCGCCCAGGCGCAGTTGTGGATGCCGAGGCAGCCGAAGGCCTCGGCGATCCGCCGGTCGAGCGGGAGGAGCAGCTCCGCGTACCGGGCGGGAGAGACCATGTTGACCAGGCAGTTGCTCACCGTGAAGAAGTCGACCCCGACCTCGCTCGTTCGCTGGCGGGCGTGGAGTCGCCCGGCACCCTCGATCATGGTGGAGCAGACGCACTCGAAGAGGTGCCGCGCCCGCTCCGGCGTCTCCAGCATGTCGCAGAAGAGCTGCTGGCCGCGCAGGCGGTAGGCGGTGTTCAACACGCCTTGCCAGTTGAGATACCCCTCGACCTTCCCCTCCTCCGCGGCGATCCAGTCCACCTGCCGCAGGAGGTCGCCAAAGAAGGGGTTCGTCCGGAGGTCGGGCGGCTGCAGGTGGTCAACCTCCTCATCGCCGAGGTACCGATGCTCGCAGGTGGGCCACTGGTCCGCCGCATACCGAATGGGAATGCCGTAGATCCCGGCCACCACGCAGGCCCCATGAACGCCGGTCAGGAGATCCAATGGGGCATCGGGCCGGTCGATGCCGCCGACGGCCGTCCCCGGGAATCGCCATCTGAGCTCCGCCCGCATCGCCAGGACGGTTTCCTTCCGGTAGGCGGGGTCGGCATGCCACCGCGCTCCGAAATCAACACCCACGGCCGCCCGGTACCAGTTCGGCGTGAAGCCGAACTCGGGGCGGAGGAAGGGCTCGCACCCGATGGCGGGACGCCGCGTGGCCGGGGCACTGGGCGCGATGTAACTGATCAGCTGCCGCGGTCGCTCACCCATCCCCACATCTCTACTCGCCAAGGCGCCAAGAACAACCTCAGACCTCCTCAGACCCCCGGCGCTTCTTGCCGTTCCATAAATCTGCGTAATCTGCGTACTCTGCGGATCAATCAGTTCCCTCGTGGCATCGCCCGCCTGCGCCACACCCCAGGCGATGAACGGCGGGAGCACGCTGAAGCCGGTGAAGTAGAGCATCCCGTGCTGGATCCCCCGCCGGCTTCCCCGCGCTCACGTGATCCGCTGGCGCACCTTCTGCCAGGAGGCCGTGGTGAGGAAGCTCTGCTCCATGTCCTCAAGCATCCGCAAAAACTTCCGCATGGGCACCGCGAACGTCAGGACCTCCCCCGGGACATACGGGCGCGCGGAGACGTCGAACATGCCCAGGACGGCGCGGGACCGCTCGGTCCGCGCCTCGAGGTACGGGTACCGGACGATCGCCCCGCAGCCGGCACAGAAGGGGCAGATCACGCCGTGCGGCCCGGCTTCGTCGAAATTGGCCAGCGTGAACAGGCCGGAGATGACGTCGGGCGGCGCGAAGAAGATGACCACCTCGGGGGAATCGACCTCGTCCAGGGTGTCCCAACGCTTGAAGACGATGTGCCTCGCCGGAGCCAGAAACGGCGGCACGTGCTCGACGAAGGCCTTCACCAGCTCCGGGGACTTCTTGTACCGTTCGCCCTCCAGGTGCCCGGGAATACCGCACGACAGGAAGTGCTCGAAGTGCGGCATGGCTTCCTGGCTGAATCCGAGGTACCGCTTTCCGCCGCCACAGCCGACCGCCTGCACGTCAAATGTCAGGGACCGGCCCTTGCGCGCCTGGGCCAGCGGGCCAATGACGCATTGGTGTCCGTGCGGGGCCGGGACACGCTCCGCGCCGTCGTCCCGGTCCGTGTAATAGAAGACGATCGGCAGCTTGGCGCTACCGAAGTACCGCGGCCAGAGTTCCAGGAACCTCTCCTTCAGCTTCAGATCCATGACACAGCCTCCCGGGCGATCGCCACCGCCCTCCGACGGCTACTTGTACTGCGAGCAGGCCAGCTCCTTGGCCGTGATGAACTCCAGGAGGACCGGCACCCCCTCCTCGGTCTTTCGGATGCCGCGCCGGATGGCCGGGATGATCTCGCCCGGCTGGGTGATCCGCTCGCCGTAGCCGCCGAACGCCTTGACCATGTCCGCGTAGTTCCCCGAGATGTCGGTGCTGCGGTACTTCTCGGTGGCCACGCGCATGACGGGGATCTCCATGGCCATGGAGAAATTGTTGAGCAGGATGGACAGGATGGGGATCCGTTCGCGTACCGCGGTCTCGAAGTCCATGCCGGTCATGCCGATGGCGGCATCCCCCCAGACGTTGATGCAGAGCTTGTCGGGCTGGGCCAGCTTGGCCCCCATGGCCAGCCCCAGCCCGTAGCCGAGCTGGGTGGTCTTTCCCCAGCCGATGTAGGTGAGGGGCGCCACGGTCTCCCAGAACGGGGAGAGCTGATCGCGCGGGCTGCCGGCGTCATGCGTGATGACGGTGTTGGTCCGGTCCACCGTATGCATGAGGTCCCAGATGACCCGATAGGGGCAGAGGGGCGCCTCGTCGGAGGCGAGCTTCGGCATCCACTGGGCCAGCCACTCGGCCTTGACCGTCCTGATCTCCCCGGCCACGGCCGCGGCGCGCCCGCGCGGCTTCCCGTGAAGGCGTCCCCGGACCTCCGCCAGCACCGCCTCGAGGATCAGCCCCGCGTCGCCGATCAATCCGTGCTGCGCGATGACGTTCTTGTTGAGGTCCGCCGGGTCGAGGCTGGCGTGAATGATCGTCTTTCCCTTCGGCATGGGCGCCGCGAAGTTGCTCGTGCGCCAGATCCCGCCGTTGACGCCGCCGACAAAGGCAACATTCGCGTCGCTCGGACTCACGGCCACGGTCTGGATGGCGCCGGCGACCGGATTGGAGGCCCCGACGTTCTCCTGCCCATTGAGCGCGGG
>JBGPQZ010000197.1:0-6164 GCA_041489335.1 Methylomirabilia bacterium | reverse complement strand
GTACCACAAGTTCGACTTCGTGGCCCACACCGGGGGCGAGATGGTCGCCCTCGTCCTCTTCCTGATCCCCGGCTTCCCCAAGGACTTTCTGTGCTTCCTGTTCGGGGTCAGCCCCATGCCGTTCGGGATGTTCCTCGTCATCACCACGTTCGGGCGCATGCCCGGCACCTGGCTCCTGTCCATCCAGGGGGCCAAGATGCGGAGTGCGCACTACGTGGACTTCGTCATCTTCCTGACCATCGCGGCCGGTGCGGTCCTGCTGGCCTACAACTACCGCGAGCGGATCTTCCAGTGGCTACGCGATCATCACGGACGGGGCAAGCGGCCGAGACCCCAGCAGCCGCCGGAGGGCTGGCAAGCGTAGCGATCCTCGCCCCGTCGCCTCGCACCATCTCCGGCTAACGCAGGAAATAGATGCCGCCCACGATCAGGGCGGCCCCGAAGAGGCGCGAGAGGGTGAGGGACTCCCCCAGGAAGAGCACGGCGAGGAGGACGGTCACCAGGGGGTAGCTCGCCGTGATGGGGATTACTAGCTCCACGTCCCCGATCTTCAGGGCCTGGAAGTAGATGAAGAGGCCGATGATCCCACCGAACAGGGCGGAGAGGACGATGTAGAGGAGGCTCCTGCCGTCCACCCGAAACAGCTCGCCCACCGATCCCGTGGCCAGGAGCATGGCGCCGTAGGCCAGCGCCATGACGAAGGCGCGGATGGCCAGGGCGGTGAGCGGCGTGACGGTGGCCAGAGCGGCTTTCTCAAAGAGGGGCGCCATCCCCCAGAAAAGCATTGTGAGCAGGCACAGGCCAAGGACCGGCACGAGACCCTCCCTTCGGTGTACGGAGCCACGGAAACCGCCGGAGTACCAGGGCGGATGATAGGGATGCCCGCACGGCGTCGGCCGACACGAGACAGGTGCCGGGCCGGCGACCTGAGCGCCCTCTGAGGATAGCGGATGACCGAGCCCAGCACCACCTTCATTTCGCGCGCGGGGCGGCTCCACGCCGAGGGAGACGCCACGTTCCTGGAGCTCGCCCGCCGGGTGGGGCTCACGCTGCCTTCGCTCTGCGGGGGGCGAGGCAAGTGCGCCAAGTGCACCTGCCGCCCCCAGGGGCCGGTGACGACGCCCACCCCGTTGGAGCGGGAACTCCTCGAACAAGACGAGCTCCGTGAAGGCATCCGCCTGGCCTGTCAGGCCCGGCCGCTGGGGGCCGTGACGCTCACGCTGGAAGAGGAGACCCTGGAGAAGGGGGGGTACACCGAGGTCGCGATCACGCCCGAGCCGCTCGTCCGCAAGGCCTACCTCGAATTGCCCGTGCCCGCGCTGCACGATGACCTGTCGGACGTCGAGCGGCTCGAGCAGGCGCTGGGGCGGAACGTCCGGGTCGGCCTCGAGGAGCTGCGGGCCCTGCCGGCGCTCCTCCGACAGGAGGGATTCCGGGTCACGGTCACGTTGTGGGATCACGGGGAGGCCGGCGACGAGCTCCTGGCGATCGAGGGGGGCGATCAGCGCGAGCGGCTCTTCGGCATCGCCTTCGACATCGGCACCACCACCGTGGTGGGCTACCTCATCGATCTGAACACGGGACGGGAGCTGGCCCGCGCCTCGCGCCTCAACGGGCAGCAGCCGTGGGGGGCCGACGTGCTCTCCCGCGCCAGCCACGCCCTGGAGACGGCGACGGGGGTGCGGGACCTCCAGCGGGCCGTCGTGGACACCCTCAACCAGATCATCCAGGAATGCTGCGCCAGGGTGGACCCCCGCCACGTCTACTATGCGACGGTGGTGGGAAACTCGCTCATGCACCACCTGGCGCTGGGGATCACGCCGGCCACCATCGCGGTCAGCCCCTACCTCGCGGTGACGCGCGAGGCGGTGCAGCTGTGCGCCACGGAGCTGGGCCTCGCCCTTCCCAATGCCCGGGTCTATTTCCTGCCGCTGATCGGGGCCTACGTGGGGGCCGACACGCTGGCGGTGATCATGGCCACGGGGCTGGACGAGTCGGCGGAGATCCGGTTGGCGGTGGACATCGGGACCAACGGGGAGATGGCCCTCGGCTCGCGGGGACGGATCCTGGCGTGCTCGGCGCCAGCGGGCCCGGCCTTCGAGGGGGCGGCCATCCGGCACGGGATGCGGGCGACCCTCGGGGCCATCGATCGGGTGCGCTTGCAGGACGACGTGCAGGTCTGGACCATCGGCGACATCCCGCCCAGGGGCATCTGCGGCTCGGGGCTGATCGACGCCCTGGATCAGATGCTCAAGGCGGGGCTGGTGAGCCCGGCGGGACGCCTCTTGCCGCGCCCCACCCTCGAGGGCCGGCTGCCGGCGCCGCTCCTCACGCGACTGGTGGAGGGGGATCACGGCTGGGAGTTCGTTCTGTCCCGGGAGCCCTCCCTCGTCATCACGCAGGGGGACGTCCGCCAGCTCCAGCTCGCCAAGGGGACGATCCTCTGCGGCGTGCGCATCCTGATGGAGGAGCTGGGCGTCAAGCCGCCCCAGATCGCGGGGGTCTCGCTGGCCGGGGCCTTCGGGAACTTCGTGGACAAGCGCAGCGCCCTGGGAATCGGCATGCTCCCCTCGACGATCCCGGCCGAGCGGATCCAGGGGGTGGGAAACGCCGCCGGCCAGGGCTCCCGCATGACCCTCCTGGCGACGTCCATCCGGCGACGTGCCGAGGCGCTGGCCCGCCGCGTGGACTACTTCGAGCTTTCCAAGCACCCCCGCTTCGAAGACATCTTCCTCGAATCGCTCGCGTTCCCGGAGTAGCCGACGCGCGGCCGGCATGGCTCGCGCCTTCGCGCGAGCCATGGAGACGGTTGCGTGACTGGCTAAAAGGCGAAACGGGATCCGCTCTCCGCGGGGAGTTGGCCCCGTGCGGGTCGCCGCGCGGGACCGGGGCTGGGGCGGCCGGTCAGAACGAGAAGAAGAGGAACAGGCCGAGGGCGACGACGGTCACGCCCGACCCGACGAGGATGAGCGGCGCCGGGTCTCCCCCCAGGTTGAACATGAACGGAACCGCGGTGATCACACAGCCGAAGAGGGCGATCAGCAGCGAGATGACCCGCGGTATGTTCGTTTTCTTGGCGTCTGCCATGATTCTCTCCGCTCCGTGCGCCACGCAGGCGTCTCGGTGTCTCCAGATGCCATCAAGCAATCCCCACCCCTCCGGCCACCTGCCGGGGGGTGGACAGATCGAGAGCATACTGACGAACAGCCCTCCCGTCCAGAACAAAAAATGGGATCGACGTCTCAGGCCAACGACGTGGCCGGCGCGCGCTCCAGCCCCTCCTCCAGCCGCTTGATCGCCAGGAGGAGCGCGTCGAAGGCCGGCATCACCCGGTCCCACTCCTGGGAAGCCAGGCCGGCCGTGATGACCTGCACCAGCTCGTCCCGCCGGACCAGGAGCTCCCGCAGCAGATCCGCCTCGACCGAGATCGTGGGCATGCCCCTCCCTCCGCCGCGCTAGCGCACCGTGACGCGGGGCGGCACCGCGGTCACCTCTCCCCAGATCCCTTCCCAGAGCCGTCCGCACCAGAACAGGAGGAGCGCCTGATACTCGTGCGTGACCTGGAGCAGGCCTTCCCGCGTGTGCCACCAGCGGGTCGGGTCGAAGGGGTCGGACCGCACGGGGTGCATGAGGAGGCGAACCCCCGGCCCCAGCCGGCGCGCCAAGAGCTTCTGCGCCCGCGTCGTGTGCGCCTTGGAAGTTACCACGATGACGGTGCGCGCCGGCCGGGCCCGCACGAAGGCGGCCACGGCCGCCGCCTCGGCCGCGGTCCCGGCGGCGCGGTCCGGCAAGGTGAGGATCGCCTCGCGGGGAACGCGCAGATCCCCCAGGAGCTTCACGGCGAGCTCTTGCTCGTCAGGATAGCGGAGCCCGACGCGGAGCAGTTCCTCCTGCCCGAGGGGCCTGGCGGGATTGGTGAGCAGGATCCTGGGGGCCAGGGCCTCGTGGTAGAGCCGCGCGGCCTCCGGGACGCGGAGGAACGGCTCCCCGCCCAGCACGAGGGCGAGATCGGCCTTCGCTGGCGGGGTCTCGGTGATCAGGTAGCGGCCGAGGGCGGTGAGGAGGAACGGTCCTCCCAGGTAGAGGCCGAGCCCCACCACCAGGAGCAGCAGGAGGAGGCGAAACAGTCGCCAGAGGATGCGCAGCATAGCCGGGCCACCGAGGCACGCCGTCGTGCGATCCGAGTGCGCGACCTAGCCCTCTTTCATCTCGCCGCGGAGCGGCAACGTCTGGAGGAGGGACTCCAGGTCCAGGGCCCACGCCGAAGTGGCCGCCGACCGCTCCACGAAGGTCTCCAGCCGCCGGACCGCGTCCTGGACCAGAGCCAGGAGCACCTTGATGCCGAGCTGGGGGTGCTCTCCCGCCAGGAGCTGCAATTCGCGGCGCCCGATCTCGAAGACGGCCGTCCGCCCCACGCACCGGACGGACACCGGGGAGGGGCCCTCGTTGAAGAAGGTCAGGAAGCCCCCGACCTCTCCGGCATGCAGGGTCAGGACAACCTTGGCGCGCGCTCCCCGAACGCGCTTCAGGTACTGGAGTTCCCCTCGCAGAATCACGTAGAGGACGCGTCGTTGCTTCCGAGTCCCCTCGGTCGCCAGGAAATCTCCGTCCGCGTAGTGCTGGGTCGCGCCGATCTGGGCCAGCCGCCGGATCTCGGGTGGTGCGAGCGTGCGGAAGAAAGCCAAGCGGCGCAGGCGATCGGGCTGGAGGGCGTAGGCGCGATGTGTGCTCATCAGAGGATGGTCATGGCGATCAGGGCCGTCCACGGGACGAAGCCGGTCTTCTCGTCGGAGAGCCGGATCATCTGCGGGGCCGCGTTAGAGGTCGAGACGACGAAGGAAAGACGAAGTGGCAGGCCGCCGGGCGCCCCCGCTGCAATTTCGTCACGCACTGCCTGTGGCGAAAGCGAGTGTTCATCCATAGTTAGCGGTGGTCCGATTCCTGCTAAAGTCAACAGCTATCGCCAGTGATCGAGGCACCGCTCGGCACCAACGGCATTCTCTCTGGGAGGGGACCCATGAGAACGCGCGAGTACCTGACGATCAAGCGCCGCATTGATGAATTCGAACTGGCCGAGTCCCTCACGCGCGCCAAGCTCATCCAGGGCGCCAGGGCCGGGAGCATCGCGGCCCTGACCATCCTACGCGAGCGCTACAGCCTGCGCCTCCCCCTGGTGGAAGCCACCGTGAAGGTCAACCTCCCCTGGCGGCGGGCCATCCAGAACTGAGACGACAGGGCTCCGGCCGGCGACCCTTCGCCTCAGCCGGCGGGCCGCACCGGCCTGGCCACGACCAATCTCGTCGAGGCGAGCCGATAGAACCACGGCAGCCGGCACATCAGCCGATCCAGCCCCTGCAGGAAAGCCGAGACCGTCCGCCAGATCCCCCCTACATCCCTCGGGAGCCCCATCAAGACCCGCTCGGGCAGCAGGCAGTGGAGGGTGTTGGCCGCCCGCACGCTCGCCACACGAAGCCCGGCCTCGGCCAGGACGTCCCGCAGTTCCCGATCGGTGAACGTCTTGCACGGGATGTCACGCCAAACCCGGAGGTGCCCCACCCCCCGCGCCGCCCGGGCCCGGGCGCGCTCCTCGGGATTGTGGAGCAGCATGTCCAACTCCCACTTCCCGTCGATCTCGAAGGCGAGGAAGCCTTCGGGGGAGAGGATCCGCGCGCACTCCCGGAAGACCTCGCGGTAGGCGTCGTGGACGTGCGAGATGACATCCCCGTACGAGAAGATGGCATCCACCGATCCCGACTCAACCGGCAGCGTCACGATGCTCTCCTGCAGGAAGCGCACGTTTCGGAGGCCCGCCCGGCGGCAGCGGGCCTGGGCCTGCTTCAGGGATGAGGCCGAGATGTCGACGGCGATCGTCTCGTCCGCGTGGGGGGCCAGGACCACCGTCTGCTTGCCCGTCCCGCAGCCCAGGTCCACCAACCGCGCGAACCGCCGGCCCGCCGTGAGCTCGGCGATCTCGGCCGCGTACGGGGGCTCGCACGCCAGAAAGTAGAGCGACTGGTCGTAGCTGTTGCCGATGGCGTCGTAGAATCCCGCTACCCGGTGTTCGTCCATGGGGCCTGCTCGATTCCTTCCGTGCCGTCGCCTCTGGTCGGCACTGCGCCGCGCGTTCGGCTCGGGCGGTTCTCCCCGCGCCGGCGGCGTCTTCG
>JBGPQZ010000196.1:0-6170 GCA_041489335.1 Methylomirabilia bacterium | reverse complement strand
GACGACACCGCCTCGACCACCCCGCCGCGCTTGGCCACGACCACGGCCCCGGAGTCCTTGGCCGCCACGAACTCCATCCCCGTCCCGACCACAGGCGCGGTGGGGCGCAGCAGGGGGACCGCCTGGCGCTGCATGTTGGCCCCCATCAGAGCCCGGTTGGCGTCGTCGTGCTCCAGGAAGGGTATCAGGGAGGTAGAGATCCCCACCAACTGCTTGGGGGAGACGTCCATGTACTCGATGGTGTCCGGCGTCACCATGACGGAGTTCCCGGCTACACGGGCCTGGACCCGCTCGGTGACGAATCGGTTCCGGCCGTCCAGCTCGGCGTTCGCCTGCGCGATGGTGTGCGGTTCCTCCTCATCCGCCGTCAGGTACTTGATCTCGTCGGTCACCCGCCCGTCGCGCACCTTCCGGTAGGGCGTCTCGATGAAGCCGAAGCCGTTCACCCGGGCATAGGTGGAGAGCGAGGCGATCAGGCCGACGTTGGGCCCTTCCGGTGTCTCGATGGGACACATCCGGCCGTAGTGGGTCGGGTGCACGTCCCGCACCTCGAACCCGGCCCGCTCGCGGGAGAGTCCCCCGGGCCCCAGGGCCGAGAGGCGCCGCTTGTGGGTGAGCTCGGCCAGGGGGTTCGTCTGATCCATGAACTGCGAGAGCTGGGAGGACCCGAAGAACTCCTTCAACGCCGCCGTCACCGGCTTGGCGTTGACCAAGTCGTGGGGCATCAGGGTCTCCAGCTCCTGGGTGCTCATGCGCTCGCGCACGGCCCGTTCCATCCGCGCCAGGCCGATGCGGAACTGGTCCTCCAGGAGTTCGCCCGCCGCCCGCACGCGCCGGTTCCCCAGGTGGTCGATGTCGTCCACCTGGCCGTCGCCGCGCTTCACCCGAAGGAGGTAGCGGATGACCTCGCTGATGTCCTCCTTGCGCAAGACCCGCTCCTCCAGAGGGATCTCCATGCCCAGCTTCTTGTTCATCTTCAACCGCCCGACCTTGGAGAGGTCGTACCGCCGCGGATTGAAGAAGATGTTCTCCAGCAGGGCCTTGGTGCTCTCCAGGGTGGGCGGATCGCCGGGGCGCATGCGCCGGTAGATCTCTACCAGAGCCTCGTCGGTCCCGCGGGTGGTGTCCTTGAGCAGGCTCTCCCGGATCTCGAACACCTCACGGTTGTCCGGACCGGAGAGGACCTGGAAGCCCTCCGCTCCGCGCTCCTGGAACCGATCCAGGAGCTCGCCCGTAACCTCCTGGCCGCACTCCCCCAGCACCTCGCCGGTGCGCGGGTCGACCACGTCCCGGGCCAGAAACCGCCCCAGGACATCCTCGCGGGCGACGGCCACCTGCTTGATCTTCAGCGCCTGGCACCGCTTCAGCCCGTTCCGGCTGAGGCGCTTGCCGGCCTGGAAGATGGTCTCCTTCCCGTCCGCCACCTCACGCCCCGCGCGATAACCCAGGACCCCGGGAGAGGCGACGTCCAACAGGACGTCCCGCTTGGAGAGACTGAGGCTATCGCGCGCGTAGAACAGCGACAGGATCGCCTCGTTGCTGTGATACCCGAGCGCCCGGAGCAGGATCGTCGAGAGAAACTTGCGCCGCCGGTCCACGCGCACGTGCAGGAAGTCGTTGGCGTCGAACTCGAACTCCAGCCAAGAGCCCCGATAGGGGATCAGGCGGGCGGAGTAGAGCAGCTTGCCGCTGCTGTGGGTGGTCCCGCTGTCGTGGCCGAAGAAGACGCCCGGCGACCGATGCAGCTGGCTCACGACCACCCGCTCCGTGCCGTTGATGATGAAGGTCCCGTGCTCGGTCATCAGGGGCATCTCGCCCAGGTACACCTCCTGCTCCTTGATGTCCCGAATGCTGCGGGCCTCGCTGCCCACCTGTTTGTCCCAGACCACCAGGCGGAGGGTCACCTTGAGGGGGACGGAATACGTCATCCCCTTCTCCCAGCACTCCTCGGCGGTGTACTTGGGATCGCCGAACTCATACCGCACGAACTCCAGCGACGCCGAGTCGTTGTAGTCCGAAATCGGGAAGATGCTGGTGAAGACCCCCTGGAGCCCGGTGTCCTCCCGCTCCTGCGGCGGGACCTGCGCCTGGAGGAACTGTTCATACGACCGCTGCTGGATCTCGATCAGGTTCGGGATGCCGATGATCTCGTGGATCTTGGCGAAACTGACGCGATCCTCGCTACCGGCCTTCTTGACCACGGCCATGCGCGTTTCCCCTCGCTACTTGAGTTCCACAGCAGCCCCGACGCCCTCGAGCTTCTTCTTGATCTCTTCCGCCTCCGCCTTGGAGATCCCTTCCTTCACCGGTTTGGGGGCCCCGTCCACCAGATCCTTCGCCTCCTTCAGACCCAGACCCGTGATCGCCCGAACCTCCTTGATGACCTGGATCTTCTTCTCGCCGATGCCGGCCAGCACGACCGTGAACTCCGTCTTCTCCTCGACCGCCGCCCCGGCCGCCGGCGCCGCTGCTGCTGCCGCCGCCACGGGAGCCGCCGCCGAGACCCCATACTTCTCCTCGATCCCCTTGACGAGCTTGCTCAGATCCAGCATCGTCCAGGAATCGATGGACTCTAACACATCATCAACCGTCACCTTTGCCATTGCAGCCTCCTCTAGAAATCTCGTTCGGGGATCAGAACCCAGCACCGCAGAGAGGCGGTGCAGGAAACGACGGGCCCCGGCTACGCCGCTCCCTCTCTCTGTTGTCGCACCTGGTCCAGCGTGCGGACCAGCCCGGCAAGCGAGGCCGACAGAACCTGAGCCAACGCCCGGATGGGTGCCTGGAACGCCCCCGCCATTCTGGCGAGCAGCACCTCACGCGAGGGGAGGGCCGCCAGCTCCGCGAGTTCGGCCGGTCCTACCACACGCCCCTCGACGACCCCGGCCTTGATCGTGAACGTCGGTCGCCCCTTGCCCCAGGCGGTCAGCGCCTTGGGCGCGGCCACCGGATCCGCCGGACTGATGGCCACGGCCGTGGGTCCCTCGAAATACGGGGCCAGGCCCGCCAACGCGGTCTCCTTGATCGCGATCTTGGCCAGGGTGTTCTTGACGACCTTGTACTCCACCGCACTCTTGCGGAGGAGGCTCCGCAACTCGGTGATCTCCGCCACGCTCATGCCCCGGAAGTCGGTCAGGACCGCCCCCTGGGCGTCGCCCAACATCTCGCGGAGATCGGCAATGCTTGTGGTCTTCCCTTCGCGCCCCACGCCCGCCTCCTCTTAAGCCTTCACCAGCGCCTGGACGGCATTGGCGTCCACCTGGACCCCAGGCCCCATGGTGGAAGAAATGGACACCCCTTTGACGTATCGTCCCTTGCTCGAAGCCGGCTTGGCCCGCAGCAGCGCCTCCAGAATCGCCGTCGCGTTTTCCAGGAGCTGCTGGTGGGCGAAGGACGCCTTCCCGAACGGGACGTGGATGATGCCGGCCTTCTCCACACGGAACTCGATCTTGCCCCCCTTGAACTCCTCGACCGCCTTCCGCACCTCGAACGTCACGGTCCCCGTCTTCGGATTGGGCATGAGACCCCGCGGCCCCAGGACCTTGCCGAGGCGCCCGACGAGGCCCATGACATCGGGCGTCGCGATGGCGCGGTCGAAATCCAACCAGCCCCCCTGGATCTTCTCGACCAGATCCTCTGCCCCCACGTAATCGGCCCCGGCCTCTTGGGCCTCCTTTTCCTTCTCGCCTTTGGCAAAGACCAGGACGCGGACCTTCTTGCCGGTGCCGTGGGGCAGCACCACGGTGCCCCGCACCATCTGATCGGCGTGCTTGGGGTCCACCCCCAACCGGACCGCCAGCTCCATGGTCTCGTCGAACTTGGCCGTGGCGTTCGCCTTGGCCAGTTCGATGGCCTTGGCCAACTCCAGGCCCCCGTTGGCGCCCCCGACCTGCTTCACCGCCTCGGCAGCCTTCGCGTACCGCTTACCCGCTGTCGCCATATGTGGCTCCCTCCGTTAAGGGTCCCGGACGGCGGGTGAGGTCAGCCGCCGTCCCAAGTTCGGACAATTTCAAATTTCAAACCGGCAATGCAAAACCGGACACCGGCCTCCACGCTCAAATGGCCGCTTGTCGATTATCGGTTTTCAATTCCCGTTGCCCGCTATCCAACGACTTCGATGCCCATGCTGCGCGCCGTCCCCTCGATGATCCTCGCGGCGGCCTCGGGGGTGAAGGCGTTCAGGTCGGGAAGCTTCGTCTTGGCGATCTCCTCGACCTGCTTCCGGGTGACCTTCGCGACCTTGACCCGGTTGGGCTCCTTCGACCCCTGGGCGATCCCGGCCGCCTGCTTCAAGAGCACCGCGGCGGGCGGCGTCTTGGTGATGAAGCTGAAGGTCCGGTCCGCATAGATAGTGATGACCACCGGGATGATCAGCCCCTCTTGCGCCTGGGTCTGCGCGTTGAACGCCTTGCAGAACTCCATGATGTTCACACCGTGCTGCCCCAGGGCCGGTCCGACCGGGGGCGACGGGTTGGCCTTGCCTGCCGGGACTTGTAGTTTGACCTGGGCGGCGACTTTCTTGGTAATGCGCTTCGTCATGCGCCCTCCTCATCCTTCTTCACAGAATGCGGCAGCGGGCAAACGCCGGCGTCCTGACCCGGCCCCGCGCCGATCAGACTCGCTCCACCTGGAGAAACTCGAGGTCCACCGGAGTGGGCCGGCCGAAGATGCTCACCATGACCTTCAAGCGGCCCTTGTCGGGCTTCACCTCGTCGACGACGCCGGTGAAGTTGGAGAACGGACCGTCGATGACGCGGACGCTCTCCCCGCGGCTGAACAAGATCCGATGCTTCGGCCGCTCCGTCCCCGTCTCCACCTGCTGGAGGATCGCCCGGACCTGGTCATCCGGGATGGGTGTGGGGCGGACCCCCGGCCCCACGAAGCCCGTGACCTTGGGGGTATTCTTGACCAGGTACCAGAGGTCGTCGGACATCTCCATCCGGATCAGGACGTAGCCCGGGAAGAACTTTTGCGAGGTCTCCCGCCGCTTCCCCTTCTTGAGTTCGACGATCGTCTCCGTCGGGATCATGACCTGGGAGACGACGTCCGCCATGCCGGCCGCGAGCACGCGCTGTCGAATGCTCTGCTTGACCTTGTTCTCAAAACCGGAATAGGTATGGATCACGTACCACCTGTGGTGTAGCGACAGGTCCGCAATGGCCACGGCTGCCGCCTCCGGGGCGGGAGCCAGCTTCGGTTCCGCCTCCGCCGTGCTTTCCGTGGACGCCTCGGGAGGTGTTGGGCGAATCTCCATCTCGTCTGCGCACATGATTCTTTTCTTCTCGATGTGAGAGGGCTTCCGGGTCTACTTGATGATGAGGCCGAGCGCCTTCTGCAGGATCAGATCGACAAATCCCAGGAAGAATGAGACGAGAACGCTCGCCACGATGACCACCGCCGTGGAACCGATGATCTCTTTCCGCTGAGGCCACGTCACCTTCTTCAGCTCAACCCGGACCTCTTTCAGGAACTGGACCGTCGACCCCCACCTGGCCTGAACCCGTTCCACGACTGCCGCCATCTGGTCCAACCCTTTCCCTGTGGCCACGCCCCTTCGCCCCCCCACAACGCCACTCAGGGGTGGGGCACACCTGTCCGCGGCTTTCTCGAACCCATGAAATGGCAGGCCTGGAGGGATTCGAACCCCCAACCTACGGATTTGGAGTCCGCCGCTCTACCAGTTAGAGCTACAGGCCTGTGTGGCGCCGAGCCGTCCCGTTGCCCGGCCCGGATCCGTCCCTACTTGCTCTCGCGGTGCGGCGTGTGCTTTCGGCACCAGGGGCAGTACTTGGAAAGCTCGAGCCGCTCCGTGGTATTCCGCTTGTTCTTGTTGGTCGAATAGTTCCGGCGCTTGCATTCCGCACACGCCAGGCTGATCGTCTCACGCATATCGACAGCACTCCCGGTCCCATCCTGCCTGGCGGGATCGCACCCGGCGACCCGCCCCGCATCCGATGGAACGGCCTCAGGTCTGCGTTACTCCAGCACCTCGCTCACGACCCCCGCCCCCACCGTCCGGCCGCCCTCGCGGATGGCGAAGCGGAGCTCCTTCTCCATGGCGATATTGTCCCCGGGCATGACCATCTCGGTCCCCTGGGGGAGCTTCGTCACGCCGGTGACGTCCGTCGTCCGGAAGTAGAACTGGGGGCGGTAGCCGTCGAAGAAGGGGG
>JBGPQZ010000195.1:0-6170 GCA_041489335.1 Methylomirabilia bacterium | reverse complement strand
TCCCGACACCCAGCTCGCCATGGAGCGACTGGAGGCGGGCGAGTTCGACCTCGTGCCCGAGGTGCTGCCCCAACTCTTCGAGCGACTGGCGGCCAATCCCCTCACCCGGCTCGTGAAGGTAGGCGGCCTCAACCTCCGCTTCCTGGGGATGCAGATGAATCGCCCCGCCCTTCAGGATCGGCGGGTGCGGGAAGCCATCGTGCGGGCCGTAGACCGGGAGCGGCTGGCCACCTATCTCGGCCGCGGGGCCATGGTGGTGGCGCAGGGGCCGCTTCCCCCGAGCTGCCTCGGGTTCGATCCGTCGGTCCAGCAACCCGCGCACGACCTCCGGCGCGCGCAGGCACTCCTCCGCGAGGCGGGCGCTACCTCGCCCACACTCCGCCTCCTCTACAATGTCTCGCTGGAACTCTGGTCGGAGGTGGTCCAGACGGTGCGGGCGGATCTCCGGAAGGCGGGGATCGGCGTGGAGCTGGTCGGCGTCCGCGACTGGAAGGCCTTCCACGAGGAGCGCAAGCGGGGGCAGCACGACCTCTATCTCTACGGCTGGTCGGTAAGCACACCGGACCCGGAGCGCTTCCTCTTCCCGCTGTTCTCCTCCGACTCCGCCGACAACTTCGGGCGCTTCCACCATGCCAAAGTGGACGAGATGCTGCGCCAGGCGCGCCAGCCGATGGAGGACGCACGGCGGCTTCGCCTCTATCAGGAGGCCGCCCGCTTGATCGTCGAAGAGGTGCCCGCCGTCTTCCTTTTTCACCAGATCAACTATGCCGCGCACCACGCGCGGGTCGCGGGTCTACACCTCAACTTGTACGGACTTCCCCAGGACAAGCTGGCCCACGTCGAGTTGCGTTGAGGCGGCTCACCGATGCCTCCGGTGCGTGCGTTGCGGGCCTGGTACGGGCGTTTTCCCCTGCAGGCCCGGTTTGCCCTGCACGTCATCCTGCTGGTGGTCGTGCTCTTCGGCGTCCTGATCCCCGCCGTCCTCCTGATCCAGGAATCCGCCATCCTGGGAACCGCGCGGGAGAACGGCCTGCGCCTGGTGACGATCTTCGCGTTCAGCAGCGTCCAGGCCCTGGTCGCCGACGACTTCCTCGGCCTGCGGCAGGTGGTGAACAGCCTGGGGCGCGAGCGGGACGTGCGCTATGCCATGGTCCTGGACCTGGACGGTCGGGTGCTCATCCACAGCCGCGTCAACGAGACCGGCCGGGTCTACCGTGACCCGCTCACGCGAGGCGCCCTTGCCGCGACCGGTCCCTTGCTCCAAGAAACGTACTCGAGGCGGGGAGAAGTCTTGTACGACTTCGCGACGCCGGTCCTGGTCTTGAACCAGCCGCGGGCCGTGGCGCGGATCGGGATCGCCATCGCCGACGAGATCCGCCTGATCCGTCGAACCCGTAACACGATCCTGACGCTCGGGATCCTGGCGCTGGCGGCCGGTTTGGTCTGGGCCTCCATCCAGACGCGCCGCCTCACCCGGCCGATCCAGGCGCTGGCGGCCGGGGCTAAGGCCGTGGCCGAGGGCGATCTGGATCATCGCATCGCCGTAGACCGGGAAGACGAGGTGGGACGGTTGGCCGCCGCGTTCAACCACATGGCGGAGACGCTGCGGGCCCGCATCCATGAGATCACACAGCTCAACCTCACCCTCGAGGCCAAGGTCGCCGAGCGCACGCGGGCCCTCTCCGAGGCCAACGCCGCGCTGGAGACGTCGCACGCGAAGCTTCGGGAGCTGGACCGGCTGAAGGACGAGTTCGTCGGGAACGTCTCCCACGAGCTGCGCACCCCCCTCACCGCCATGCGCATGTCCGTGGACAATCTCCTGGACGGCATCGTGGGCGAGGTCGATCCCGCGCTGCAGCAGTATCTCGACCGGGTCAAGGTGAACGCCGACCGCCTGGTCCGGCTGATCAACGACCTGCTGGACCTCTCGCGGATCGAGGCGGGGCGCGTGGAGCTGCACCCCATCCCGCTCGAGGTGGATGGCGTGATCCACGAAGTCGTCGAGAGCCTCCACCCGATCGCCGCCGAGAAGGGCGTGCGAATGACTGCGGTCGCTGCCGTGCCCATCGCCGTCCTGGCCGATCGCGACAAGCTGCAGCAGATTCTCGTCAACCTCATGGGAAACGCGGTGAAGTTCACCCCCGCCGGCGGGTCGGTCACGGTCACCGCAAGGGCGGTGACCGTGAATGCGGATTGCCGAATGCCGAATGCGGAATTGGGTCCCAGGGATGTGGTTCCTCATTCCACATTCCACATTCCGCAATCCGCAATTGGCGATTTCGTAGAAATCGCGGTGGAGGACACCGGGGTGGGAATCCCGGCGGCGGAGATCGAGGCGATCTTCGACAAATTCCACCAGGTCTCTCGCGAAGGGCAGAGGAAGGTGCAGGGGACGGGGCTCGGGCTGACCATCGCCAAGAGCCTCATCGAGCTGCACGGCGGCCGGATCCGGGTGGAGAGCGCGGTCGGCCGCGGCAGCCGGTTCGCCTTCACCCTCCCCGCGGCCGAGTTCGCCCCCCCGCCGGCGGCGGGCACAGCACACTCTCTCGGCGCAGATACACGCTGATCGTGATCGCTGCACCCCGCATGGCGCGAGGTTGTTCTCCTGGCGTCTGGCCCGACGAATTTCCCTTGACTCCACCCGGCAGGTTGTACGTTAATATCGGAAAGAGAGGAGCGCTTGGTTTCATACGCTGAAATCTGACCAGGCGATCCATGGTGCCTTTTCAATTACTCACGATCTCGAATCGTGCCGCTCCGAAGCGTTCCGACGACTCCGCTGCTCGCTCCCGGCGCTTTGCCGTTCGTGTCTCGCAGGCAAGGGTGCACAGGTGAACAGGAAAGACGCCTTCGGCGGACTGATTCTCTTGCTCTTCGGACTCCTGACGGTCGTCCTCTCGTTCCAGATGTCTATCAGCACGTTCCGAGCGCCGGGCTCCGGCCTGTTCCCTCTCGGCCTCGGACTGCTCCTCATGCTCCTGGCCGGCTGCTACCTGGGCGGCCTGTACGCGCGGCGGGCCGCGCAGCCGAATCCGCCGGCCACGGAAGCCTGGGTGACCAGAGGCGGCCGTTTGCCCGCCTTCCTGGCGGCCATGGCGGCGGCAACGCTCTTGCTCGCACCGCTCGGCTTCCCGCTCACCGCCTTCCTGCTGATGGTCGCCCTCCTGAAGACCCTGGACATGAAGGGGTGGATTGCGATCCTCGGTCTGTCGTTGGGAACGGCGCTGGCCTCCCACCTGCTCTTCGTCCAGTGGCTCCAGATTCCCCTACCCAAAGGTTGGCTCGGCCTCTGAGGAGGGCCCGACGCGCATGTTCGAATCCATCCAACAACTCCTGAACGGCTTCGCGATCGCCACCACCTGGCAGAACCTGTTCTACTGCCTGGCGGGCGCCATCGTCGGAACCATCGTCGGGGTCCTGCCCGGCCTCGGCCCCATCGCCGGTATCGCCCTCCTCATCCCCGCCACGTTCGGGCTCAACGCCACCTCCGCCATCATCATGCTGGCCGGGATCTACTACGGGGCCATGTATGGCGGCTCGACCACATCTATTCTCATCAACGTGCCGGGCGAGACCGCCTCGGTCATCACCTGCATCGACGGCTACCAGATGGCCCAGAAGGGGCGGGCCGGCCCGGCGCTGGCCATCTGCGCCATCGGCTCCTTCGTCGCCGGGACGCTCGGGATCTTCGGCCTGGTCTTCCTCGCGCCTCCCCTGGCGGAGGCCGCCCTGGCCTTCGGACCGCCTGAGTACTTCTCGCTGATGGTCTTCGGCTTCGTGGTCCTCAGCAACGTGACCGGGGGGTCGCTGCTGAAGTCCCTCATGATGGCCATCGTGGGACTGATCATCGGCACGGTCGGCCTGGACCCGGTGACCGGCATCGCGCGCTTCACCTTCGGCGTGACGCCGCTCCTGGGGGGCGTCGAGTTCGTGGCCGTGGCCATCGGCCTGTTCGGAATCGGCGAGGTCCTCATCAACGTCGAGCAACCGGCCGAGATGCTGGAACAGCCGGTGACCGTCCCCCGGTTCCGGGATCTCTATCCGACACTGGCGGACCTGAAGGCCTCCATCGCCCCCATCCTGCGCGGCACCGCGCTGGGTTTCGGCATCGGGCTGGTCCCGGGTCCCGCGCCGGTGATCGCCACCTACGCCTCGTACATGGTTGAGAAGCGGGTGTCCAACCACCCGGAGGAGTTCGGGAAGGGGGCCATCGAAGGGGTCGCGGGGCCGGAGTCGGCCA
Organism: Methylomirabilia bacterium; assembly: GCA_041489335.1. Classification (GTDB taxonomy): domain Bacteria; phylum Methylomirabilota; class Methylomirabilia; order Methylomirabilales; family 2-02-FULL-66-22; genus 2-02-FULL-66-22. Next base: position 1,930 of record JBGPQZ010000195.1, on the reverse strand, counting down.
ACAACGCGGCCTGCCAGTCCGCCTTCATTCCCCTGTTCGTCCTGGGCATTCCCTTCGCCCCGCCCACGGCCATCCTGCTGGGCGCCCTCCTGATCCACGGAGTGAACCCCGGCCCGGGTCTGATCGCGGAGCACCCGCAGCTCTTCTGGGGCGTGATCGCCAGCATGTACATCGGAAACTTCATCCTGCTCCTGCTGAACCTGCCGTTCGTGCCGCTGTTCGCCAACATCCTGCGCGTACCCAAGAAGATCCTCCTCCCCCTCGTGATCCTGTTCTGCATCACGGGGATGTACACGGTGAACAACTCCATCTTCGACATCTGGACCATGCTCCTCTTCGGCGCGCTCGGCTGGCTGATGCGGCACTGGGCCTACGAGGGGGCGCCGCTCCTCCTGGCGCTGGTCCTGGGGCCGAAGCTGGAGGTCGCCTTCCGGCAATCGCTCATGATCTCCCACGGGGACTTCGGCATCTTCTTCGGCCGGCCGGTCTCGCTCGTCTTTCTGTTGGCTACGCTCGGCTTCCTGCTCATGCCGCTCGGGCGCAGACTCTTCGGTCTGCTGCGCGCGCGAGGAGACGGAACGAAGTAGGACTCTTCATTCACCCTGGAAAGGAGGCGCTCCATGATGAAACGACGTTTCTGGCTGCTCGGCGTTTTGTTCTCATGCCTGGTCCTGTCACCGGTCGCTGCGGCGGACTTTCCGACCAAGGAGGTACAGATCCTCATCCCCTGGGCCGCCGGCGGGGCCACGGACCTGATCTTCCGGGCGCTGGCGGCGTCCAGCGGGAAGTACCTGGGCAAGGCGGTGGTCGTGGTCAACCGGCCGGGCGGCGGTGGGGCTGTGGGATACACCGAGGGCATGCAGGCCAAGCCGGACGGCTACACCCTGGTGACCGCCGTCACCCCGCTCACCATCCTGCCCCACCAAGTCTCGACTTCGTTCACGTACAAGAACTTCGAGCCCATCATCAACGTGGTCGACGACCCCTCCATGTTCCAGGTGCGGGCGGACTCACCCTGGAAGACCTTGAAGGAATTCCTGGACTACGCCAAGAAGAATCCCGGCGCGATCACGGTGGGCAATGCGGGCGCGGGGGGCGGCGTCCACCTGGTGGCCCTGGCTTTCGAGAGGGCGGGCGGCGTCAAGTTCAACCACATCCCGTTCGCCGGGGGCGGGCCGGCGGTGACCGCGATCCTGGGCGCCCACGTGAACGCCGTCTCGGTCTCGCCGCCGGAGGGGATCAGCCACGTCCAGGCGGGGAAGCTCCGGATCATCGCCCTCTTCTCCGCAAAGCGGATGGAGGCCTTCCCCAACGTCCCCACCGTGAGCGAGCAGGGGATCAACTTCGTCATGGGGATGTGGCGCGGCCTGGCGGCCCCCAAGGGCACGCCGCCCGACGTACTCAAGAAGCTGCACGACGCCTTCAAGCAGGGCATGGAGGATCCCGCCTTCCTGAAGGCGGCCAAGGACATGACGGTCAATCTGGCGTACCTCGGGCCCGAGGACCTCGGGAAGCTCATGGCCGAGCACCACGAGGTCTACGGCAAGCTGGTGCAGGAGATCAAGAAACAGCAGTAGCCGGCCGATCCTTTCCCGGCGAAAGGGGGAAGAGACATGACACGGCAAAGCACGGCTCCGATTGTCTTTCTTTTGGGGATGGTAATGGTCCTGGCGGGTGCGCTGGCGGCCGCCCCCGTCTTGGCTGGGGAGCAGAAGGTCGCCATCCGGGTGGGCAGCCCCTTCAAGCCCGGCCACATCCTGGTGGATGCGGCGGAGAAGTTCAAGGAACTGGTGACCCAGGGAAGCGGAGGCCGGATCGAGGTGCAAATCGATGCCGGGACCAAGAGCGAAATCGACATCAACAAGATGAACAGCGCTGGCGCGCTCGAGATGCAGTCCAACGGGACGAACTACCTGGAGCTCTACGCGCC
>JBGPQZ010000194.1:0-6191 GCA_041489335.1 Methylomirabilia bacterium | reverse complement strand
AGTCGCCGAAGGAATGGAATGTCAGGAAGGGGAAGACCCGCGGGCGAGGAGCCGTCCGCCAACAGTTGAACGGATGGAAACCCACGTCCAGGAGCCGGAAGAGGCTTGGGCCGAACCGGTAGGCGTCGTAATCGGCCCGGAAATCACTCCGGTAGGGGCCGGCGGGGAGGCCGCGGCCCGGCTGGCCCACCACCAGGCTGTTCGCCCGATCCGCCAGCGGGCGATAATCGGTCATCAGGGCGTTGAGCGCCGCGGGGGGGCGGGCCGCCTAGCGCACCTTCGGCGGGTGGAGGACCGTGGCCAGCGAGGCTACCACCAGGATCAACGCCGCATAGTCCTGCCAGTGGGGCGTCTCGCCGAGGCAGAGCGCCCCGCTGAAGACCCCGACCACCGGCGTCATCATGACGGCCAGACTCGAGACCCCGACCGGGGTGTTCAGGGCGATCTTGGTCCAGGCCCAGTAGCAGAAGTTGAAGGCTACGAACATGTTGTAGAACGTGCCGAGCATCGGCCAGAGGGAGAGGGCGAGCGGGTTGTAGGTCCCGTGCTCGAAGAGGAGCCCCATGGCCGCGATGGGCACGACGCCCACCAGCATCTGCCAGGCCGTGAACGAGGAGGTGGGCAGGTCCACCGGCCAGCGCTTGATCAGGATGGTGCCCAGGGCCCAGCTGAAGGCCGCGGCGATCATGAGTACCGCGCCGAACGGGGAGCGCCCCACGGCCCCGAGTTCGTTCCCCAGGAGGAGCACCACCCCGGCGAGGCCGAGCAGCACGCCGAGCGCTCGCCGCCGCGTGAACGGCTCCCGGAGGAGCCAGGCGGAGAGCAAGACGCCCCAGGCCGGCATGGTGTACCCGAGGATGGCGGCGCGCCCCGAGGCCATCAGGGAGACGCCGTAGATGGCGAAGACGTTCCAGCCGGTCATGTTGACGAGGCCCGTGGCGATCATCCGCGGCCACTGCCCCTGCGGCACCCGGATCGGCAGGCGGCTCGCCCGGGCCAGCGCGAACAGCCCGGCCGCGCCGGCGAGCAGGCACAGGGTCCGGAAGCGCATCGGCTGCATCTCCGCGACCACGACCTTCATCACCGGCCAGTTGAAGCCCCAGCCGAGGGTGATCCCGACCAGCAGCCAGATGAGCTGGGGTGGGAACGACTGCGGTGCGTGAGACTCCTGCATGGTCCTCGCGTCTGTCCCGGCACGTCAGCCGCCCGCGCCCGCCTCGAGGGAAACGAGCCCCTACCGGTGCTCCCGGATGACCCGGGCGATGACCGCCAGGCTCTTCTCCAGGGCCTCGACGGGCGCGTCCTCGGTCACGCTGATGCCGAAGCCGCGCTTCGACCCCCACTCCTGGAGAAGCTCCCGGGTATGGGCCTCGATCACCTCGGGCGGCTCGATGTGCATCGAGCTGGTGAAGTTGATCCAGAGGGCCTTCCCGGGCCAGCGCTCGCGCACCTCGCGGACCGACACGTCGCCCATGGGAGGAGGCGTCAAGGCCTCGACGATGTCGAACTGGGCCTCGGCGATGTCCGCCTCCAGCGATTTCAGATTCCCGTCCATGTGCACCGCCAGGAGCTTCCCGGTCCCCCGGAGTCGCGCCATGATCTTGGCGTACTCCGGCATCAGGTACTTCCGGTACCGCTCCCGGCCGACCATGTCGCTGTAGATGTTGTCGCCGAGCTGGAGGATCTCCGCGGGGGAGGTCGCCGCGAACTCGTACAGCTCCTCGTAGCGCTTGACCATGGTCGCATGCAGAGAGTCGAACCGGTCGCGGTGCTCCTGGTAGTCGAAGGCGAACTGCTCCAGCCCCATCAACTGGTAGAGCATCTCCTGGATGGGGGACTTCGCGATGCGCAACAGCACCAGCCCGTCGGTCCCCACCCGCCGCTGCGCCTCCCGGACGGCGTCGAAGTTGTCCTGGAAAACCATGTCCCGGTAATAGAACTCCAGCACCCGATAGTCCTCGGGCCCCTTGATGAAATGCTCATGAATCCAGTTCGAGGTGCCGTAGGCCTCGTCCGGCTCCAGGATCTGGAACACCTCGCCCACCGGCGTCCTGATCGTCCGGCGGATGCGCTTCTTGCCCCCCTCCTGGTATTCGCGGCTGAGGATCTCGACCTCCCGGTGCGTGACCCGATGCCCCGGCAGGCGCATGATGAGGCCCACCCCCGCCTCGCGCAGCAGCCGCTCGGTCGTGCCGCGGGGCAGCATCCAGTCATAGACGGTGAGGGGCACCTCGTCCGGCTCGCCCCAGCGCATGGCGGTCAGAATCCGTTCCTTGACGTTCACGCTGATTCCCTCCTCGGGAGTCCCATCGGCGGCAGGATCGTCGGACCTGCGCACTGTGCGACGAGACCCGCCCGGGTGTCAACAGGAAACCGGTCTCCCCAGGGTCATGCGGGCCAGTGGCGGTGGTAGAGCGGTGCGAGTTGCTCGTGGGTCTGGACGTAGACGGGGAACAGCTCGCCGTAGCGCCGCACGCGCTCGGCGTCGGGGACGACCCGCCGCCCAAGCGTCCCACGTCGCGTAGAGTACCTCGCCCTGCCCGGCCGCGAGGCGGGTACCCCACCGGACGGCCGACGCGCAGGAGTTGGTGCCGGCCTGGCAGTACCAGAGCGGGGCGGCGAGGTCCCCCTCCGCCGTGACCAGGCAGACCTTGCACTCGCTCGTGCCGAGGTCGACCCCCAGCACGGACGGCAACGCTCCGAGCGATTGCGACCCCCGCATGCCTCTTCCCCCTGGGCCACCCCGGAGCGTCACGCGCCTCTTATCGGGCGCCGCCCCCAATTTGACCGGCGAAGCTCGCCAGGCTGGCCCATGCCTCCCCGCCGCCGGCCCAGGCAGCATGCGTCGCAGCCGCGCCCCCTGTCAACGGCAAAGCGTCGCGATGGGAGGCCGACGGGGTGGCGCGGCGCTTGTCCCCCGGCTTTCCCCTTGACATTCGGGGGCGGCGTGCGGCAGGCTGCGAGGGCCGGAGGAGGCCGGCGGCCTCCCGGAGGGCCGGTCCCGATCCGCCGTCACGGCACCCGACCCCGGCCCCCGGCGGACGCCGGCGGCCCATCGCTGTGGAGGAGCTCCATGCCCTCGGACGAACGCGTTCTGCTGACGGTGCTGCTCCACCACGCTCAGTCGAAGACCCTCGAAGAGATCATGGGCCACCTCCGGAAGACCGGCTTCTATCGCGACTTTCCGCCGGAAGGGGCCGAGCTGGTCTCCTGGGTGGTGGCCATGTCGTACGGCTTCATCATCACGCTCCGCGTCCAGCCGGAGGCCCTCCGGAGCGTCAACCGCTTCATGGAGCAGAAGGCCTGGGGCGCCTTTCGCTACCAAGTCTTCCCCTCCTACGATTTCGCCCCCATCGCCGCCAAGTTCAAGCGGGACCACGCCTGAGGTGACCTAATGCCGCCGTCGGCCGTCGCCGTTCCGCCCGCCAGTCGCCGCAATGTGGCCCTGTTCGCCATCGGCATCCTCTGCTACTGGGCGGCGATGTACGTGTACGTCCCGACCTTCTCCGTGTATGCGGAATCGCTGGGGGCGAGCCTGAGCCTCGTCGGCCTCGCCGTCGGGATGTACGGCCTCACCCAGATGCTGACCCGCGTCCCCATCGGCGTCTGGTCGGATGCGATGGGCAAGCGCCGCGGCATCGTGGTGGCGGGCATGCTGGTCTGCGGCGTGTCGGCCGCGGGGCTGGCCCTGGCTCCCTCTCCGGTCTGGCTGGTCGTGTTCCGCGGGGTGATGGGGTTGGCGGCGGCGACCTGGGTCTGCTCGACGGTGCTCTTCACCAGCTACTTCCCCAACCGCGATCCGTCCATGCCCCTGAGCATCATGAGTCTGCTCATCGCCCTGGGGCAGGTCGCGGGCACCTCTTGCGGGGGCCTGCTGGCGGAGCGTTTCGGCTGGACGATGCCCTTCTGGGCCTCGATGGCGCTGAGCGTTATTGCGGCGGCCGTGTTGCTGCTCCCCCCCGACGACACGATGGCCAAGCCGGTGACCGTGTCCTGGGATAGCCTCCTGCGGATTGCCGGATCCCCGCTGCTCCTGCTCGCCTGCGGCGTCGGCGCCATCGTATACTTCGCCACCTTCTCCACCGTGTACGGCTTCACCACGGTCCTGGCGGAGCGGCTGGGCGCGACGCGCGCGCAGTTGGGCTACCTGACGACGGCCGCCCTCCTGGCCTACGGCGTGCTCACGATCCTGACCCCCCACCTGGTCCGAAAGCTGGGCGAGCGGCGGACGCTCCTGCTGGGCCTCCTGGCCATCACCCTGGGGATCCTGCCGACGCCGCTGGTGGGCAATCTGGGCCTGCTCTTTGTCCTCCAGGCGCTGAGCGGCGTCGGTCGGGGCACGTTGTACCCGCTGCTGATGAGCCTCGCCATCAAGGCCGTGCCCCCGTCCGATCGCGCCTCCGCCATGGGGATCTTCCAGGCGTCCTATGCCTTCGGCATGTTCATCGGCCCCTGGATCAGCGGGGCCCTGGCCGACAGCCTGGGCCTGATGTCCGTCTTTGTCCTCTGCGGCGGCCTCTGCCTGGCCTGTCTCCTGGCTTGCCTCTTCCTGACCGCGCGTGGAGCGCTGCGCGCGGCCCTTGAGCCCAGACGTTGCAGTTGAACCGCAAAGTACGCAAAGAGCGCAAAGAGAACCGTGCGGATCCCCGGGCGTTCCGGAACGACCTCCCTGGAGATGGGCGGGCGGCCTCCGTTTCGGGTTCGAGGCCAGATCCGGAGATCATGCCGCTCTTTGCGGACTTTGCGAGCTTGGCGGTGACATATCCGGGTTCAGCACCGAGGAGTATTGCCTTCCGCCCGGCCTCCATGCCCAGAGAAGGGAGGCGGCGCGGCAGCCGGGCTACCCGGCCTTGTGCAGGAGGAACTTGACGCACACGGGCGTCGGCACCTGCGTGCCGTGCCCGGTCGGTTGGAGTGCGCCGGTGCGCGGGTGGATGCGGAACGTCACGATCGTGTCGCTGTCCTGGTTGGCCGCCAGCAGGAATCGGCCGGAGGGATCGATGCCGAAGGCGCGGGGGGTCCTGCCCTGGGTCGGCTCGTGGCCAGCGCACGTGAGCCGCCCGGTGCGCTGATCGACCCGGTAGACGACGAGACTGTCGTGCCCCCGGTTCGACCCGTAGACAAACCGGCCCGACGGGGCCACCTGGACATCGGCGCAGGTGCTCCCCCCCCGGAAACCCTCCGGCAGCGTCGGAACGACCTGCAGCTCCTCGAAGGTTCCGCTCCTGCCGTCATACGACAAGACCGTCACCGTGGAATCCAGCTCATTGATGAGATAGGCGACGCTGCCCATGGGGTGGAATGCCAGGTGGCGCGGGCCGGCGCCCGGCTTAACCTTGAACCAGGGGACCGCATTCGGCTCCAGCATGCCCCGCCTGGGATCCAGGCGATAGACCAGGAGCTTGTCCAGCCCGAGATCGGGCACGAAGGCGAAGCGGTTGGCCGCGTCCAGCGTCACCGAGTGGGCATGGGGGCCCGCCTGGCGGGCGGGGTCGATGCCCGACCCCTGATGCTGGAGGAAGTCGGAGGCTTCCCCCAGGCTGCCGTCCTCCCGCACGGGCAGGACGCAGACGCTCCCGCTCATAAAATTGGCCACGAACACGTGGGTGCCCTTCTTGTTCACCAGGACGTGGCACGGATCGGTCCCGTGCGTCGGCCGCTTGTTGAGAAACGTCAAATCTCCCGTCTTCGGCTCCACCCCGAACGCGCTGACGCTGCCGCCCGGCTTGCCTTCGTAGCTCTTCAGCTCGTTGACGGCGTACAGGCAGCGCTGGGCGGAGTCGAAGGCCAGGTAGGACGGATTGACGACGCCGGCCACCACCCGGACCGGCTCCAGGGCGCCTGACGTTTCGTCCAGCCGATAGACGTAGATCCCCTCCCCTTTTCCCTGCAGGATCTTCCCGGTTCCGAAGCGGATCGGCTCGGTGTAGGTCCCCACGTAGACGAGCGTCTCGGTCTTCATGCGTCCGGCTCCTTGGCATCCGCCTATCAGGATGCTGAAAAGCCCGCTTTCACCCAGGCTGCTCAAAAAGGTCCAGATGCCAGGCGGCGCGCCGGGTACCCATCCGCAGGATGGGTGCAGGTGCGAGGCGTACTTACTCGTACGTCGCAGCGCCGCGCGAGCGCGCGGGGCACCCGCCGCAGGCGGGTCACCGCAGATGGGCCTTTTTCAGCAGCCTGCTAGGGCGATT
>JBGPQZ010000193.1:0-6231 GCA_041489335.1 Methylomirabilia bacterium | reverse complement strand
ACCGCTCGCCTCGCTGTCCGATGACGATATCCTCCGGGCGCAGGCAGACCAGGACGCGCTCCCCCACGGCGGCCTTCCCGAGGGCCTCGATCTTGGCGCCGTTGATCTGCACGCTGAGCAGGCCTTCGCGCTCGCCGACCACCCGGCCATCCAGGATCGTCTCGACCCCGACGAAGCGCGCCACCTCTTCCGAGGTCGGACGCCCGAACACGCCCCTCGGGGTACCGATCTGGCAGATCCGGGCGTCCATCATCACCGCGATCCGGTCCCCCAGACGCAGCGCCTCTTCCCGGTCGTGGGTCACGAAAATGGTCGTGCATTTCTCCTCACGCAGCAACCCCTGGAGCAATGTGAGGAGCTCCTCGCGGGTTGGTGGATCGAGGGCGGCGAACGGCTCATCGAGCAGCAGGACGTCCGGGCGAACGGCGAAGGCCCGCGCCAGACTCACGCGTTGCGCCTCGCCCCCCGACAGTGTTCGTGCTCGCCGCCCTGCCAGATGGGCGATTCCCAACCGGTCCAGCCAGACCCGCACTTGGGTCTGGATCTCGTCGGCCGGCCTCCGGCGCAGGCGGAGCCCCAGCGCTGCGTTGTCCTCGACCGTCGCGTCGCACAGGAGCGACTCCTGGAACACGCTGGCGAAGTGGCGGCGAATCGCCAGCAGGTCGCGGCCGGCCCAGGACACGGGCGCCCTGCGGAACTGCACGCTGCCCGATGTGGGTCGCTCCAGGAGGCCCAGGACGCGAAGGAGCGTGGACTTGCCCGCGCCGTTGGGACCGATCAGCGCGAGGACCTCGCCCGGCTGGACAGTGACCTGGGAGACGTCTAAGGCCACCTGGTCCGCATAGATCACACGGAGGTCCGTGCCTTCCAGAACAGGTTCACTCACGAGGCGCGCCCCCGCTGCTGGATCCAGGTAAGGAGATAGTTCACACCGAAGACCAAGAGCAGCAGAATCAGGCTGAGGGCGATGGCGACGTCAAAGTTGCCCTTGCCCGTCTCCAGGACGGTGGCCGTGGTCAGGACGCGCGTCTGCCCGAGAAGGTTTCCGCCGACCATCATGGATGCGCCCACCTCGGAGATCACGCCACCGAATCCCGCCATGACCGCCGCCAGGAGCGGCAGGCGCGCCTCCCGCATCAGGAGCCAAAGGAGTTGCCAGCGGGACGCCCCCAGCGCCAGGAGCTGGAGCCGCAGCCTCGGGTTGAGCTGCTGCATGGCGGCAATGGTGAGGCCGATGACGATGGGAGCGGCGATGACGAACTGGGCGATGACGATGGCCGTCGGGGTGTAAAGCAGTTCCAGAAGCCCCAGTGGGCCGCTCCGCCACAGGAAGATGCTGACGAAGAGCCCCACCACCACCGGGGGCAGACCCATGCCCGTGTTCACCAAGGCAATGATGAACCCCCGGCCCGGGAACCGGGTCAGAGCCAAGGCCACGCCCACCGGGATCCCGAGGAGGAGGCTGAGCAGGGTGGCCACCCCCGAGACCTGGATTGACAGCCACGTGATCCGCAGAACCTCCGGTTCGCCCGAGAGGATCAGGCGGATCGCCTCCTTGATCCCTTGCCAGATCAGCTCCATCGCACCCCAGGTGAAATGACCAATGTCCAAATCCCAATGACCAATGAAGTACCCCACACCCCGTCATTGGTCATTGGTCATTCACAGGCTCTCCTCGCGCTTGCCCGCATCGGGGAAGAATAGGGGCTCGCCGAACTTCTCGACGCCGTACGTCCGGATGATCTCCTGCGGCTCCTTGGCGACCATGAAATCGGCGAAGGCCTTCCCGGCCGCCGCATTCACCCGGGGGAACTTGGCGGCATTCGCCTCCAGTACCGAGTAGATGTTCAGAAGGATGCGATCCCTCTCGACCACAGGCACCAGTTGTACCCGCTTCTTGAACGCCAGGAACGTCGCCCGATCGGTGAGTGTATACCCCTGCTTCTCCGAGGCGATGCCCAGCGTCGCCCCCATGCCCTGGCCGGCCTGGAGGTACCAGGACCCGCTTGGCCCGACCTTCGCCTCTTTCCACAGCTTCTTCTCGAGCTGGTGTGTGCCCGAGTTGTCCCCCCGCGAGACAAAAAAGGCCTTGGCCTCTGCCAGCCGTCGCAGCGCTTCTACGGCACTCTTCATCCCCTGAATCTTGGCGGGATCTCCAGCGGGGCCCACAATCAGGAAGTCATTGTGCATCACCAGGCGCCGGTTGAGAAGGAGGCCGTCCGCCACGTACTGCTTTTCGGAATCCGGGGCATGGACCAGACACACGTCCGCCTCGCCCTTGGCTCCCAGCGCCAGCGCCTGGCCTGTCCCTACCGAGATCGTCTTGACGGTGTATCCGGTCTTCTTCTCGAAAAGCGGCACCAGGACATCCAGGAGCCCCGAGTCCTGGGTGCTGGTGGTGGTGGAGAGAATGATCGCCTGACCGGCCGGGGCTGGCGCGGGGGGAAGGAAGAGACCCATCCCCAGCAGGAAAAGGATCCACGGCACTCGACAGCCACGATTCATGATGATCCGTCGCATTCATTCCTCCTTGACGGTCGGTAGATGCACTGGCAGGCTGCGGCACGGTAAAAAGAGGCCATCTATATGTATATGCTCTGTATAGCATAGTCAATCCCCGAAAAAAGCATTGTCCTATTTCTTTCGCCCGAACGCCTTGGCGAAGTGGCGTGCGACCGCTCCGTCGACCCCTTGTCGGAAGCGCGCATACCGGGTCAGGAACTGCCGACCTTCCGCGGTGAGCCGCATCCCGCTGCCCCGCCCGCCGCCGGGATGGCGCTCCAGGAGCTTGAATCCCGCCGCCTTCTCCAGATCCCGCAGATACCCCCAGGCGGCGCGGTAGGACATGCCGAAGTGGGCGACGGCCTTCCGGAGCGACCCCAGCTCATCGATGCACTGGAGGAGCCGGGCCCGTCCGTCCCCCAGCTTGACCTTCTCGCCGAATACCACCCACACCTTGAGCTTGGGTTGCATGGCTCCCCCTCTCACCGGCGCGGCATGCGGGATCCGAATCTGGTGATTGACTATACTGCGAACGGGCCGCCCGGAAAATGCCAATCGTTCTGTCCGCATCTCCGCTACGCGCCCACGCTCCGGTCCTGGCAGGACGGCGCGGACCGCTACGCCTCGGCGGGCTTACTGCGGCGGGAGACGACGCGGGCGGCGAGGATCCCGATCTCGTAGAGCAGGCACATGGGGAGAGCCATCAGGGACTGGTTGAACACGTCCGGGGTGGGCGTGAGGATGGCGGCGATGACGAAGTTCAGGAGGATGGCGTACTTCCGGTTCCGCGCCAGGAACTGCGGCGTCACCATCCCCAGGCGCGCCGCGATGGTGATGGCCAGCGGCAACTCGAAGATCAGCCCGAAGGCCAGCAGGAACTTCAAGGTGAAATCCACGTACTCCCCGAACCGGGGCATCTGCTGAATGGCGGGATCGAACGTCAGCAGGAACTGCATGGCCATCGGCAGGACAATGACGAAGCAGAAGGTCACGCCGATGAAGAAGGACAGCGTGGAGAGGATCACGAACGGCAGGGCGAACCGTTTCTCCTTGAGCAGCAGGCCCGGCGCGATGAACTTCCAGACCTCGTACAGCACGACCGGCAGGGCAACCATGATCCCGACGATGAAGGCCACCTTGAAATGAGTCCACAGCGTCTCGGCGGGCGCCAGTGCGGTCAGCTTGGCGAGGGCCGGCTTTGTTTGAAAGCCGATGAAGGGGAACCGCCGCCCCATCACGAGATCCGTGGAGAGCGGCCACTGGAGCAGGCGGATGAAGAACTCGCGGAACTGGAAGGCCCCGATGAAGGCCACGCCGATGACGACAAAAGTCGCGATCAGGCGCTTCCGGAGCTCCTCCAGATGCGCCAGGAAGGGCATCTTGGCGTCGTCAGACATTCTTTGACTCGGCCTTGACCTCGGCGGGGCGAGGGGATGTGGCAGGGGGGGATGATGGGGTCGGCACGGAATCCTTTGGGGCCGCGGCGGTTGCGGCGGGGGCCGACCCTTCAAGGGTAGTCGGGGGTTCCGCCGCTGGCGTCGCGCCAGGCGCCGGCATCTCGGAGGTCGCCGCCTGCTCGACCGGAGCGGTCGCCTCGGCCGCCTCCGCGGTCACTGCCGGTGGCTGCCCCTCTGGGCTGGAGGGAACCTCTGGAGTCGTGGCCTCGGCCGTCGCCCCGGCGTCGGGCGCCTGCACCCCCTCTGCGCCAGCGACAGGGGTTCCGGGGATGGGAAGTTCGAGCTGGGGCTCCGGGTCGGGCGGAACGGTCGGCGGCTCCGTCGGGATCGTGGCCGAGGCGGCCTCGGGGCTCGGCTCGGGAGCCTTCTCAGCCGTTTCCTCGCGCTCCGCCTGCTCGATCTCGCGCTGGATGCCTTCCTTCAGCTCGTCGGAGGCACGGCGGAACTCCCCCATGGCCTTGCCGATCGTCTTGCCGATCTTGGGCAGTTCCTTCGGCCCGAAGACCAGCAGTGCGATCACGAAGATGACGACCAGCTCCGGCATTCCGATGCCGAACATCCTGCCAACTCCTCTCATCCGCCCGGTGTTGAGCAGGGGTGAGGGTACAATCCGGGTATGGCAAAGTCAAGGCAAATGCCCGCCCTCTGGACCCAAACGTTTCACCGCAAAGCTCGCCTGCCTGCGCCGCACGCGTCGCGGCAGGCAGGCAAAGAGCGCAACGGAGGACGAGGTGGGAGGATTCCGCCTCGGGGCGTGGTCGTGAATTGTTCCGGCACCCCCGGGGGGGCGCTGCCTCCGAATCCTCTGAATCCCAACCTGTGCAGGTTCGCCGCCGCGCGGCTTGGCCAGCCGGAGGTGCCGGAGAAACGCGGGCAGGCCCCGGCCGGAACCGGGGCGGGTCGACACGGAGAATGCGCGGGACACCAGCGTGTTCCTGCGCCTCAGGAGCGCTTGAGGACGATCTCCTCCAGGAGGTTGGCGACGTCCTCCGCCCGATCCGTCGCCGTCTCCAGCGTTTCGTAGATCTCCTTCCACTTGATCACGTCGATGGGCTTGGCGTCTTCGGTGAAGAGGCCGGCGATGGCCTCGCGCGACACCTCGTCCGCCTCGTTTTCCAGCCGGTTGATCTCGATGCAGGGCGGCTGGATGCGATCCACCTCCGGGAGGGCCGCGAGCCCGAGCACGACCTGCTCGGTGCAGCGGACGAGGATCCCGGTCAGCCGCAGTGCGGCCGGCGTCGGCTTGGCCACCTTGTACATCACCAGGCGCGCCGCCGACCCTTCGATGAGGTCCAGGATGTCATCCAGCGTGGCGGCGAGCTTGTGGATGTCCTCCCGGTCCACCGGAGACAATCTGCTCTGGTGCAGGGTCTGGAAGATCCGATGGGTGATCTTGTCCCCCTCGTGCTCGTACTCCTCGATGGCCCGCCACTGTTCCGGGCTGCCCTGGAAGTCCTCCATCATGCGCTGGAAGGCCTTGGCCCCCTGGTGGACGTTCCGTGCCGCCTCGCCGAACATCTCGAAGAACTTCTTGCTGCTGGAGAAGAATCGGAACTGAACCATGGCGTCCCTCTAGTCCTCTTCCGGTTGGGGGGCGCGCCGCGGCCAGTGGTGCCAGATGAACCAGCCCACGCCGGCTGCCAACCCAACCGCGATCACGACATCCAACGAGCGTAGCACCCCGCCCACGCGATCCCAGTGCTCCCCCAGCAGGAAGCCCGCATAGGCGAGGACCCAGCACCAGGGCAGCGAGCCCAGAAGGGCATAGAGAAGGAACCGGCCAAACGGGATGTGGGCGATCCCTGCCGGAAGCGAAATGAACGTCCGGATCACCGGCAGGAGGCGGCTGATGAAGGTGGCCAGGATGCCGTAGCGCGCGAACCACCGGTCGGCGCGCTCCACCTCCTTCGGGCTGATCAGGACGTAGCGACCGTACTTGAGGATGAACGCGCGGCCGCCGTAGGCCCCCGCGGCGTACGCCGCGGCGGACCCGAGGGCGCAACCGATGCCCCCCGCCAGGGTCACGCCCCAGAGGCTGAAGCGCCCCTGGCTCACCAGGTAGCCGGCGAAAGGCATGATCACCTCACTGGGCAGCGGGATGCAGGCGCTCTCGAGGGCCATGGCCACCACGATCCCGGCGTAGCCCAGACTGCTGATCGCCCAGATGACGAACGTGGACAGGAGGGCGAGAAACTGATGAATAATGTCCATGGGGCGTTGCCGCGTACCCCGGTACGGTCCGCGAGGCCCATGCGCCCCGGCCGGCCGCGGT
>JBGPQZ010000192.1:0-6254 GCA_041489335.1 Methylomirabilia bacterium | reverse complement strand
GTCCCCTATCGCATACACGCAGGGCGAGACCCGCTACAGGTTTCCTCCTCCTTTCCCACCGCCTCCGCCACCCGCGCCACCGCTCCCTCCGCCCGACCCGCCGCCACTCGACTCTTTGGCGCTGACGGCGAGGTCGCCTCGGTCGCTGACCTGGACGGTGCAGTCCATGGCGTGGCTGATGAGGTAGCCGGCGATCTTGCCGGAGTGGTGGACGACGGCTTCGACGGTGGGCACCTCCATCGATTTCAGGGGCTGGGCCTTCACCAGGGCGAGGATCTCGTCGAGGGACTTGTCCCCGAGGGCCCGGACCCCGTGCGGCTGGTCCAGGTCCGTTTTGCCTTGGCCGGTGGGGGTGAGAATGTAGACGAACTTGGCGTCGAGGCCCCGGGCGGGGGGCTCGAAGAGGGTCACGGTGTAGCGGCCGGCCGGGATCTGGCGGAGGCCGGCCTCGCCATAGCCCAGGCGGCTCGTCCGGGTGAATGCACAGCCGGGGAGCCCGCCAAGTAGGGTGGAGGAAATTGCGAAGCGGAGGAGGTCGCGGCGGGACCAGCGGGTCACGGGGGGCATCGCGGCCGGGCCAGCCACATCGGTCGAGCCCGCGATCGGTGTCCGTCGGCCAAGTCTCGACTTGTCCATCGTCTTTCCCTCCACGGTCGCACACCTGATGTGATACCGACGAGAGACCGAACAGGCCGGCGGGATGGTACTCCTGCGGGGGGGGGGCAGCGTCAAGAGCAAACTCTCCGGTGAGTTCCCCCTTGCCTGGCCCGGCGTGCTCTGATATAAGCGGGGCGCTTCAGCATATCCATCCCAAGACTCCCCACGGGGTCCGCATGCGATTCGTTCCGGCCGTCATCATCGTCCTCTTCCTGAGCCTCTGGCTGGCGCCCCCGGCGCCCGCGGCCAGCGACCTTCGCCAAGACATCGAGCGGCTGCAGCAGCTCCGCGACCTGGTGGACGTGGATGCGGACAGCGTCGAGTATTCCGAGGCCGACCGGAAGGTGGTGGCCAAGGGCGGCGTCCGGATCACCCTGGAGAAGCGCTCGCTCTTCGCCGACGAGGTGTCCGTGGACCTGGACGACCAGGTCCTCGTGGCCACCGGGAACGTCGTCCTCGTGGAGGGGACGAACCGCCTGGAGGGGGACCGGATCGAATACAACTACCGCACGAATCTCGGGGTGGTGACGCACGGCCGGGCGCTCTTGGATCCGGGGGTGAGCTTCCAGGGGGTCGAGATCCGACGTAAGGGGGAGCGGGAATACACGCTGAAGGACGGGGCCTTCACCGCCTGCCGCGCCTGCCAGGCCAAGCTCGAGATCCCCGACTGGGAGTTCCGGGCCTCGGAGGCCACCATCTACCAGGACGAATGGGTGGCCTCTCGCCACACCTCCTTCTGGGTCAAGGGGATTCCGGTACTCTACGTGCCGGCGATGGCCCTCCCCATCGGCCCGCGACGGACAGGGCTCCTCATCCCTCGTCTGGGCTACGGGAACCGCGACGGCTTCATCTATAAGCAGCCGTTCTTCTGGGCCATCTCCCGGTCGCAGGACGCCACCCTGACCGGGATCTACCGAACGAAACGGGGATTCGAGTTCGACGCGGAATACCGCTACGTCCTGGGGGAGCGCTCGCACGGAGAGATGTCGGGCCGCTATCTCCACGACCTCGAGGCGAGCAGCGGCCGGGCGGACCGCACCGAGTTCAAGTGGCTGCACGATCAGACGATTTCCCCCACCTGGGCCTTCAAGGCCGACGTCCGCTACCTGAACGACCGGACGCTCAACCGGGATTTCGTGGACTCGTCGGTGGCGGATCGCACGCAGCGCACCCTGACCTCGAACGCCTTCCTTACGCAGACGACCTCGGACTACATGCTCCTCGGCCTGGTGGACGTCACCCAGGACCTGGCCGAGGTCGCGGAGAAGCGGATCTCGCGCCTGCCGGAGGTGCGGTTCCAGTGGCTCCCCGCGCCGCTCTTCGGGTCTCCACTCCTGCTGGAGGCCGAGACCTCGGGGGTGTACCTGGAGCGGACTCACGCCGCGGACGCGGGGCGCCTGGATGTGCGGCCCGTCCTCCACCTGCCCCTCCGCCTCGCCTCGTTCCTCACGGCGACCAGCAGCGTGGGCGTGCGGGAGACGGCCTACACGAATGCGGAGCAGCCGGGCGGCGACACCAATCGGGTCCTGGTGGAGCTGGGGGAGCGCCTCAGCACTCGGTTCTGGCGCCGCTTCGAGGAGCCGGGGTGGGGGCTGCAGCGGCTCACCCACGTGGTGGAACCGAGCCTGACGTACCAATACCTACCCTGGACGGATCAGCAGTCCTTCCCGCAGTTCGGCTCGGTGGATTTCGTCAGCCCCCAGAATCGGCTGACCTATCGCCTGGTGAACCGGCTGGTGGCGCGGCGCCCCGGGACCGACGGACAGGTGCAGACCCACGAGGCGGCCACCCTGGGGATCGCACAGAGCTGGAATCTGCAGCCGCAGACGCGCGAGTTCTCGGATGTCTACTTGCAGAGCCTGACGCCGGAGCAGGTGGACCAGGCGGTGAGGGGTGCGCGGCCTCTGGGGAACGGGTTCAGCCGGGCGACCGAGCGCCGGCTGTCGAATCTGGTGTTCGACGCCGCGCTCAGCCCCATCCCGGCCGTGGCCCTCCACGGGACGCTGGCTCTCGACGCGGAGCGACCGCAGGCGGAGGCGGTGAACACGGGGGTCCTCCTCCAGCTCCAGGACGGCCTCACCGTGGATGTGGGCCACAGCTTCGTCCGGGATCAGCTGGCGGATGGGGTGGTGGCCCGGATCCTCTGGAAGGCGAGCAAGGCCCTTTCCCTGGACCTCCTATCGCGGTACGATGTTCGTTCCGGCAACTTCTTCGAGAATGCTGCGGGCCTCCGGTTCAGCACCTGCTGCTGGGAGATCGGGCTGAAGTACACCTACCGGACGCGCGGGCTGGACCAGGGATCGGAGAGCAACGTGCAGGTGATCTTCGACCTGAAGATCCCCACGCCGGCCACAGCCCGCTGACACGCGGCCCGGGCCCGGGTTTGCCGCGACGATCGGCGGCGCGGCCCGGGAGCGACCGGAGGGGAGGAGTTGACCGTCGCGGGCCGTTCGCCGTAGAGTGTCGCGCACGCCAGTCTGCTCCGGGGGGGAGGGGGAACGAATCCATGGAGTGGGATTCTGCCCAGGCGCCGCGTCTGATCGCCTGGGAAGTCACGCGTGCCTGCGACCTGGCCTGCCGGCATTGTCGGGCGGTGGCCCAGCCCGCGGCCGACCCTCGCCAGCTCACCACCGGGGAGGCCTTGCGGCTGGTGGACGACATCGCGGCCTTCCGCCAGCCGATCATCCTGATCCTCACAGGCGGCGATCCGCTGAAGCGGCCCGACATCTTCCCCATCGCGGAGCGGGCGAGCCGGGCCGGCCTCCGGGTGGTGATGTCGCCGAGCGGGACCCAGGTGACGCCGGAGATCGTCGCCCGGTTGAAGCACGCGGGGGTGCAGCGGATCTCGGTGAGCCTGGACGGAAGCAGCGCCGCGCTGCACGACACCTTCCGGCGGGTCCCCGGCGCCTTCGCAGAGGCGGTCCGGTCCCTGGGCTACGCCAAGGACGGGGGGCTCCCCTTCCAGATCAACACCACCGTGACGCGGCACAACCGGCACGACCTCGCCAACCTGCTGCGCCTGGCGGTGGAGCTCGGAGCCGTGACCTGGGACGTCTTCATGCTGGTTCCCACCGGCCGCGGCACGGTCCAGATGGAGATCACGCCCGAGGAATACGAGGAGACCCTCCACTTCGTGTACCAGGCCTCGCAGACGGCCCCCATCCAGGTGAAGATGACCTGCGCGCCCCACTACAAGCGGATCCAGGTCGAGGAGCGCCGCCGCGCCCGCGCGGCGGGCCGGCCGGTGGCCCCGCCGGCCGCGCATGGGTTCAGCCGGGGCTGCATGGCGGGATGCGGCTTCTGTTTCGTGTCCCACATCGGCGAGGTCGGCGGGTGCGGGTACCTCCCGCTCCTGGCAGGCAACGTGCGGCAGGCCTCGCTGGTCACGATCTACCGCGAGTCCCCGCTCTTTGCGAGCCTCCGGGACGCCGACCTCCTGCAGGGGCGCTGCGGCATCTGTGAGTATCGGGCCCTCTGCGGCGGGTGCCGCGCCCGGGCACTGGGCGCCAGCGAGAACTACCTCGAGGAAGAACCGTTCTGCACGTATCAGCCGGATCCCGGGAAGGCGCGCGACCTCATCAATGTCGAGGCCGTGCTGGCGCAGGCCGTCCCGCACGAGGGGCGCGACGAGGTCATGCCCCCGCGGGATCGGATTCCGCCTCTCTTCTGAGGGCATCCGGAACGGAGCCTGACATGCACTACCCACTGTTTCGACCGCGGCGCCTGCGGGAGACCGAAACCATCCGCCGCATGGTACGCGAGACGCGCCTCAGCGTGGATGCGCTCATCATGCCCTTCTTCGTGGTGCACGGGCGATCCGTGCGCCGCGAGATCGACGCCATGCCGGGGAACTTCCAGCTCTCCGTGGACGAGCTGGTGAAGGAGGCCAAGGACACGGCGGCCCTGGGCATCCCGGCGATCATCCTCTTCGGCCTGCCGGCCACGAAGGATGCCGTGGGCTCCGAGGCCTTCGCCCGGGACGGGATCGTGCAGCAGGCGGTGCGGGCCATCAAGGACTCGGTCTCGGACCTGGTGGTGATCACGGACGTGTGTCTGTGCGAGTACACCAGCCACGGCCACTGCGGCGTCGTGGAGCAGGGCCGGATCAAGAACGACCCCACGCTGGACCTGCTGGCCCGGACCGCCGTGTCGCACGTCGAGGCAGGCGCGGACATCGTGGCCCCCTCGGACATGATGGACGGCCGGGTGGCGGCGATCCGGGAGGCCCTGGACGACCACGGCTTCGAGGAGACGCCGATCCTGGCGTACGCGGCCAAGTACGCCAGCGCGTTCTACGGCCCGTTCCGCGAGGCGGCCGGGTCGGCGCCCCAGTTTGGCGACCGCCGCTCGTACCAGATGGATCCCGCCAACGCCGACGAGGCCCTGCGCGAGGTGGCGCTGGATCTGGACGAGGGGGCGGACATGGTCATGGTCAAGCCGGCCTTGGCCTACCTGGACGTCCTCGCGCGCGTGAAGGCCGAGTTCGGGGTGCCGGTGGCGGCCTACAACGTGAGCGGGGAATTCGCCATGGTGAAAGCCGCGGCCCGTCTCGGCTGGCTGGATGAAGAGCGCACCATGATGGAGATCCTGACCGCGATCCGGCGGGCCGGGGCCGACCTGATCCTGACCTACTACGCCCGCGAGGCGGCCCGCATCCTGCGCCAGCAGGCGGGGTAGGAGCGATTGCGGAATGCGGAATGGGGAATGGGGAATGGGGCCGCGAGGGGGCGGCGGCCGAGGAGGCGAAGGGAGACAGGGGAACGAGAATGGGGGAGCGCTCACGACAGTTGTTCGCGGAGGCGGCGGGGTACTTCCCGGGCGGCGTCAACAGCCCGGTGCGGGCCTTCCGCGCGGTGGGGGGCGATCCGTTCTTCGTCGCGTCCGCCAAGGGGAGCCGGATCACCGACGTGGACGGCCGGACCTACATCGATTACGTCGGCTCCTGGGGGCCCATGATCCTCGGCCACGCGCACCCGCGGGTGGTCGCCGCCATCCAGCGGGCGGCCGAGGCCGGCACCAGCTACGGCGCGCCCACGGAGCTGGAGACGCGGCTGGCGCGGCTGGTCCAGGCGGCCTTCTCGAGCGTGGAGCGGATGCGGTTCGTGAGCTCCGGGACCGAGGCCTGCATGTGCGCGTTGCGCGTGGCGCGCGGCTTCACGCGCCGGGACGGGATCGTGAAGTTCGAGGGGGGCTACCACGGCCACGCCGACAGCCTGCTGGTCAAGGCGGGCTCGGGGGCGATGACCTTCGGGGTGCCGGACAGCCTGGGCGTGCCGGCGGAGCTGGCGCGGCACACCCGCACCCTGCCCTACAACGATCTGAGCGCGGTGCGGGCCGCCTTCGCGGAGCGCGGGCAGGAGATCGCCGCGGTCATCGTGGAGCCGGTGGCGGGCAACATGGGCGTGGTGGTTCCCCGGCCGGACTTCCTCGCCGGCCTGCGGGAGATCACGCGGTGGCACGGCGCCCTGCTCATCTTCGACGAGGTCATCACCGGCTTCCGGATCGCCTGGGGAGGGGCCCAGGAGATCTCCGGGGTGCGACCGGACCTGACGGTTCTGGGGAAGATCGTGGGCGGCGGCCTCCCGGTGGGTGTCTAT
>JBGPQZ010000191.1:0-6261 GCA_041489335.1 Methylomirabilia bacterium | reverse complement strand
GTGGTGATCGACCACCTGAACAATCCCGTGCCACAGGAGGGGATCGGCCAGCCGCTCTTCGCCGCGCTCCTGGAGCTGGCCGCGTTCCCCAACGTCTGGGTGAAGCTCAGCGGCTTCCACCACTGGTGCGCGGCGCGGTATCCGTACCGGGATGGCCTGCCGTTCGTCGAGGCCGCCGTCCAGGCCTTCGGCGCGGAGCGGTGCCTGTGGGGGTCGGATTTCCCGCACGTCCTGGCCGACTGCGGATACGTCCGCAACCGGCACTTCCTGCCGCGGGAGGCGACGTTCCTGTCGAAAGGCCAGCTCGACGCCATCATGGGCGGGACGGCAGAGCGGCTCTGGTTCGGGTAACCGGCCGGCCGGGCTCTCCGCCGGTCATGCAGAGCACAGCACACACACCTGGAGGACGACCATGGCCGAACGCATCGGATTCCTGGGTCCTGGGCTCATGGGGAAGGGCATCGTCAAGAACCTGCTGAAGAAGGGCTACCCGGTGATGGTGTACGCCCACCGGGAGGGGCTGAAGCTGGACGACCTTGCCCAGGCGGGCGCCACCATCACGACCTCGCTCCCGGACCTGGGCGGGAAGAACACCGTCGTCTGCCTCTGCGTCCCGTCCTCCAAGGAGGTCGAGGCGGCCGTCCTCGGCGAGGGGGGACTCCTCGGCGGCATGCAGGCGGGCTCCACCATCATCGACTTCAGCACGAGCTATCCGGCCTCCACGCGGATGCTCTACGAGAAGCTCAAGACAAAGCGGGTCGCCTTCCTGGACGCCCCCATGACGGGGACGCCGGTGCACGCCAACGCCGGCGAGCTGAACCTGATGATCGGCGGGGACAGGCCGGTCTATGACCAGTGCCTGCCCATCTTCCAGGCCGTGGCCAAGAACATCTTCTACGTGGGGCCGACCAGCCACGGCAACGTCGTGAAGCTGATCAACAACTTCCTCGGGCAGGTCAGCAACGCCGCGGTCGCCGAAGCGCTGCCGCTGGCCATGAAGGCCGGCGTGGACGTCAAGGCGCTCTACGATGTGGTGAAGGTGAGCGGGGGGAACAGCCGGGTCTTCGAGGGGACCGTCCCGATGATCTGCAAGCGGGAGTTCCCCGTCACCTTCGAGCTGCGGCTGGCCCACAAGGACATGAACTACGTGAGCACCCTGGGCCGCGAGCTGAACGTCCCGCTCCCCATGGTGAACAGCCTGCTCAACGTGCTGGACATGGCGAAGGCCACCGGGCTGGGGCGGGAGAACACCAACGCCCTGGTCAAGATGTACGAGCAGATCCTGAACGTGGAAGTGCGCGGAACGATCTGATCGCGTTGGGATGCCACCGCCCGAGCGGCCCAGGGGCGGGTCGCTCGGGCGGTGCGTCTCTCGGCGATCGGTGGGAGTGTCGTGATGAAGTCTTCGGAATGAAGGCGGATCGTCCCCTCGACATTCGCGCGTCGCTCCGGCTGCTGAACGGGGTCGCGTTCCTCTTCAGCACCACCGGCGCCCTCTTCTTCCTCCTGCCCGTCTACCTCCACCAGATGGGAGGCTCGCCCGCCCAGATCGGCCTGGTGGCCGGCCTCATGCGCGTGAGCTCCCTGCTGGCGCGACCCGTGGCCGGCCGCCTGCTGGATCGCTTCGGCCGGCGCCCGGTGATCAACGCCGGCGCGGGGCTGGGCATCCTGGCGATCTGCTCCCTCTTCGTCTTTCCGAAGATCAGCGGCGCGTTCCTCGCCATGCGAATCCTGCAGGGGATCGGCACCTCCCTGGTGGACTCCGGGCTCAGCGCGGTGGTAGCCGACCTGAGCCCGCCGGGGGCCCGGGCGCGGGTCTTTGCCATGTACACCGTGTTCATCACCCTGCCGGGAGGGATCATGCCCGCGGCCGGCGAGGCGATCGCGCGCCAGGTGGGGTTCCTGCCGCTCTTTGGTGCCGCCGCCCTGGCGCTCGCCGCCTCCCTCCTCGTCGTCCAGCGGCTTCCGGAGACCATGTGGCCGAGCCCGGAGCATCCCCCGTACGGCTGGGGCCTGGGGGGCGTGACGCCCCCGGCGCTCCTGGGGGGGCTCCTGGTCGGGCTGGTGTTCGGCGTCTCCTCGGTGTTCGTGCCGGTGGCGCCGATCGCGGCCGCGCCCGGGCGCGTGGGGCTCTTTTTCTTCGCCTACTTCGTCGGCCTGATCGGCGTGCGCCTGGCGGGCGGGCTGGGGGTGACCTGGCTGGGTCGGCCGGCGGTGCTGCCGCCCGCCTACGGGCTCATGACGGCGGGCCTGGCCGCCCTCCTGATGGGGAATTCGGGCGCACTCCTCTTCGGCGTGGGGCTCGCGTGCGGGGCCGGCCACGGCACCGTCGTTCCCATCATGTATGCCCTGCTGCTTTCGGGGATGCCGCGGGAGCGGCGGGGGTGGGCGGTGGCGCTCATGGCGGCGGCCTTCGACACCGGCATGGTGGCGGGGACGATGGGGTTCGGGTTGGTGGCGGAGTGGACCGGCTATGGGGGCATCTTCGCGCTGGCGGCGGCGACCGTGGCGGCGGGTGCGGCGGGGGGCCACCTCTGGGGCCGGCGGCTCCGCCGGTAGTCGCAGAGTCGCCTCGCTCCGAGAGGTGGCATCGGCGTTCGTATCTGCACGCATGCGGGAGGAATTGCTTGACACTCGAACGGGGGCTGTGTGATGTAAGTGCCTAGGTTTCCGCACGGAGGTCCGTTTCTCGGAACCATTTCCCACGCACGGCGCGGGGCTGAGCGGGACAGGCGTGACAAGGCACCCCGCGGGGTGCTTCGGACAAAGGAGAGGAACAGGAGAAGGCGCCGTAAACCGACAGTGGCAGAGGAGGAAGGACCATGCCGAGGAACCGACGCACCTGCCAGTGGAGTCCTGGCCTGAGGTTGGCCGGAATCATCTTGGTTGCTGTCGCGATGTTTTCCCTCCACGCCGTCACCTTGGCGGCTGCCGGCCAAGCCGCTGCGCCTCCGGGCGCGGTCGTCACCAAGTTCGCGTCCGTCCTGGCGGAGAATCACGCCCACCACAAGTCCTACGTCTTCTTCGCCGACCGGGTGAAGGAGCTGACCGGCGGCAAGCTCATCATCAACGTCTATCCGAACTCCCAGCTCGGCAACGAGCGCGAGTACGTCGAGTTCCTGCAGACCGGCCAGACCGAGTTCGGGCGGGTGGCCACGTCTGTCTTGGGAGCCTTCGTGCCGCAGTTCCAGGCGTTCGACCTCCCCTACCTGTTCAAGAGCAAGCAGGACATGTTCCGCGCCGCCGATGGGGAGCTCGGCAACCTCCTGCTCAAGCTCCTGGCCGAGAAGCTGAACATCAAGGGGCTGGGCTTCTTCGACGACGGGAGCCGCTGCCTCTACAGTTCGAAGCGGTCGATCTTCATGCCAGCGGACTTCAAGGGGATGAAGGTTCGGACCATGGAGAACCAGCTCATGATCAAGACCTTCAACATGCTGGGTGCGGCCGCCACGCCGCTCCCGTACGGTGAGCTGTACTCGGCGCTCCAGCAGGGGGTGGTGGACGCCGGGGAGGGGCCGGTGCAGTCGTACTGGGCCATGAAGCACAACGAGGTGGCGAAGTACTTCTCGTACACCGACACCTTCATCTCGCCGGCCCTGCCCATGGTGGGGCTGAAGTGGTTCAATGCGCAGCCGAAGGAGTTCCAGCAGGCCATCGAGCAGGCGGCCAAAGAGATGATCGTCAAGGAGCGCCAGATGATGGCGGAGCAGGAGAAGACCGCCACCGACGACCTGAAGGGGAAGGGCGTGGTGTTCACCGAGGTGAAGGACAAGGCCGCTTTTGTGAAGGCCGTCGAGCCCATCCACACGGAGTATGAGGCGCGACTGGGGAAGGAGCTGCTCGACAAGGCGCGCAACCCGAAATAGCGATTCGTCAGGATCCCGGATGGGCGAGTGGCATGAGGGGCTCGCCCTCCGGGATCACCTGTGTCTAGACCGGATCAGTCTAGGCACTGGAGGGTGTGCCATTCACGCCATCAGAGCCCTGCACCGCGGGCTGGGATGCGTCACGGCCTTCGTGGCCGGAACGATCCTGGCCGTCATGACGGTCCTGGTGTTCCTCACGGTCATCTACCGCTACTTCCTGCTGGCCCCGATCAGTTGGGGCGAGGAGATGGCCCGGTTCCTCTTCATCGCGCTCTCACTCTTCGGAGCGGCCCTCGCCATGAAGGATGGCATCCACTTCCGCATCACGATCCTGGCCGAGAAGTTACCTCCCGCCGTGCGGCTCAGCCTGGAGGTCCTGATCGCGCTCACCACCAGCGTGGTGCTTGGCATCGTGCTCGTCAAGGGCTGGGGGCTGGCCCTCCTGAACCGAAACCAGGAGTCGCCTGCCCTCGGCGTGCCCATGAGCGTCCCGTACATGGCGGTCCCCCTGGGCGCCCTCCTGATGTTGATCTTCGCGTGGACGAGCCTGATCCTCAAATGGCACGACGAGCGGACCACCCAGCCCGGGGCCGAGAAGGCGATACCCGGGCCCGGGCTGGAGTAGGGGGGCGGCATGGTCTTCTGGCTGCTCTTCGCGACCTTCTGCGTGCTGATCACAGTGTCGGTGCCGATCGGAATCTCCATGGGGCTGGCCAGCGCCGCGGCGCTCCTCTACAAGGGAGGCATGCCGCTGACCATCCTGGCCCAGAAGATGTTCACCGGATTGGATTCTTTCCCGCTGCTCGCGGTGCCCTTCTTCATCCTCGCCGGCTGCTTCATGGAGACGGGCGGGATCTCGGCCCGGCTGGTGCGTTTTGCCAGCGTGCTGGTGGGCCACATCCGAGGCGGCCTGGCCCATGTGGTCATCGTGGGGACGATCTTCTTCTCGGGGGTCTCCGGCTCGTCGGCGGCCGACACCGCCGCCATCGGCTCGATCATGATCCCCTCCATGGCGAAGCGGGGCTATCCGCGGCCGCTGGCGACCGCCATCGTGGCGGCGGCGGGCGGCATGGGGGTGTTGATCCCGCCCTGCATCATCATGGTCCTCTACGGCATCGCGGCCAACGTCTCCATCGGGTACCTCTTCGCGGCGGGTTTCCTGCCCGGATTCCTCTGCGGCCTCTCGCTCATGATCATGGTGTACTTCGTGGCCAAGCGGGAGGGGCTGCCCAAGGAGACGAAGGCCACCCTGCGGGAGATGCTGAAGGCCGCCGTGGACGCCATCCCGCCGCTGTTCATGCCCGTCATCATCCTGGGCGGGATCCTGTCGGGCGTGTTCACCGCCACCGAGTCGGCGGTGATCGCGGTGGTGTACGGCATGGTCCTTTCCATGGTGGTGTACAAGGAGCTCCACTTCCGGGATGTTCCGGGTCTCCTGGTGACCTCGGCCAAGCTGACGGGGATGGTCATGCTGGTGGTGGGGATGTCCATCACCTTCGCCTGGATCGTCACGGTGGAGCGGGTCCCGCAGATGATCACCGAGTGGATCCTCGGCATGACGCAGAACCCCTGGATGTTTCTGCTCTTCTCCAACGTCCTGATGCTGATCGTCGGCATGTTCATCGATGCCACGCCGGCCATGATCACCTTCACCCCGATCCTCTTCCCGATCGCGCAGAAGCTGGGGATCGATCCGGTGCACTTTGGCATCGTCATGGTCACCAACCTCGGCGTCGGCTTCGTCTCGCCTCCCGTGGGGTCGTGTCTGTTCGTGGCCTCGGCCATCGGCGGCGTGAAGATCGACCAGGTGATCAAGCCGCTCCTCCCCTTCATCGCCGTGATGCTCGTCGCCCTGATCCTGATCACCTACTGGCCCGGCATGACCCTCTTCATCCCCAGGCTCCTCGGGTACAAGGGCTAGCGGCCGACCCGCAACCGCCAATCCGCGGACAAGAAGAATCAAGCGATCCGCAGATTACGCAGATTCACGCAGATTCCGGATACACGAAGGCCTCGGGAGATCCCGAGGCCTTCGCATTTCGTATGGTTCTTTGGGAGAACCTGTGCGCCTTGTGCTTCTTGTGGCCCCGCTGACCCTTACGGGAGGCGGCGCCAGATGGGGCGGTGGTCCTGGATCTCCAGGATCGCGTGTCCCTCGCGCACGTGGGCGGAGAGGTGGGCCTTGACGGCCGCCGCGTTGAGCAGGTAGGCGGCGGGGTCCATGGGGAGGACGCCGATGTTCACCCGGCCGGGGACGTAGTGCGCCGCCCCCGCGATCTGCTCGAGCTTCATATGGGTTCTCCAGGGCAACACTGAAAATGAAAAATGAGAAACCGCTCAGCGGGCTGCCTGCATTGACCGGTTTCTCATTGCCTGTTTTGCATTTTAACTTGGC
>JBGPQZ010000190.1:0-6314 GCA_041489335.1 Methylomirabilia bacterium | reverse complement strand
GTCCGCTTCAAGAGCGGGGCCATGGGCATCATCGAGGCCACGACCGTCGCCTACCCCGGCTTAAACGAAGAGCTGCACTTCTCGGGCACCGACGGCTCCGCGATCTTCGAGAAGGGCGCCGGCCGCATTCGCTGGCACCTCAGGGAGCCCAAGTCCGAGTGGGTGGACCAGGGTGAGGCGAGTAGCGGCGCCGGCTCGGCCATGGCCATCTCGGCGGGGCCCCACATCGCCGCCTACCAGGACTTCGCCGCCGCCATCCGCGAGAAGCGCGCTCCCCTGATCGACGGACGCGAGGGTCGGCGGAGCATCGAGCTGATCCAGGCCATCTACCAGTCCGGCCGCGAGCAGAAGACAGTCCAGCTCGGGTAGGGTCCACAAAGCGGTCGCCTTGACCAGCCAGCCTCCGCGCCTACGTCTCGGCCTACGTCTTGGACTTGACATCGTTGCATACAGTGCCTACACTGATGGCAACGCTGGGAGAATGACCAAGCTGAAGCAGAGAGGTGGTGGAGCAACATGCCGGTGCTGAATATCCGCAACCTGCCCGCCGAGGCGCATACGCGCCTGCGCGTCCGGGCGGCCCGGGCGGGACGCAGCATGGAGGCCGAGGCGCGGGCCATCCTCACCGCCGCGTGCATGGAGGACGACGCGCGCCAGCCTGCGGCGGGATTGCAGGAGTGGGTGGACGCACTTTACCGCGGGAAGAAGCCCCGCAGGGTCGTGGAATCCCTGATCGCCGAGCGGCGGCGAGAGGGCGCCAGGGAATGATCGCCCTGGATGCGTCGGCGTTTCTTGCCTTCCTCTTCCGCGAGCCGGGGCATGCGCAGGTCGCTGCGGTGATCGAGAGCGCCTGCCTGTCCACGGTCAACCTGTCCGAGGTGATCGGCCGATTCGTGCGTGACGGACACGACGCACGTGCCGTGCTGCGGCGACTGACCGCCACGGCCATCGAGATCGTGCCCTTCACGGCGGCCGACGCGGCGCTCGCCGCTTCGCTCGTGCCCGCAACCCGCCCGTTGGGCCTCTCGCTTGGTGATCGCGCCTGCCTCGCCCTGGCGCTGACCAGAGGCATCCCGGCCCTCACCGCCGATCGCGCGTGGACCCGCTTGGACATCGGCGTCGAAATCCAGGTCATCCGATAGCGGGTGCGGCAATCTGCGGAATCTGTGGACAACCCCCGTCTCGGCTCTCAGCTCGCCGCCATCGCCACGGCGGCGGCACCCAGGATGCCGACGTCCGCCCCCAGGGCCGCGGGCACGATCGGCACGGACTCGATGGGTACCAGCTTCACCCGGCGGCGCACCTCTTCGCGGAGCGGTTCGAACAGGAACTCGCCAGCCCGCGTGACCCCTCCGCCGATGACCACCCGCTCGGGCGCCAGGATGCTGATCACGGCGGCCACCCCGATGCCGAGATAGCGCACCGCGCCACACCACACCTCGACCGCGACCGCATCCCCATCGCGCGCGAGTCTCGACACATCCGCCGCGGTGAAATCCCGAATCTCCCGCAGACCACTTGGACGATCGCCTGCCAGCGCCTCCCGGGCCTGCCGCGCGATCGAAGGACCAGAGGCCATCGCCTCCAGGCAACCCCGGTTCCCGCAGCCGCAGATCGGCCCGTCGGGAACGACCGTCATGTGGCCCACCTCCCCGGCGGCGTCCTTGAGCCCGTGCCAGACCTTGCCGTCGAGGATGATCCCGCCCCCGATGCCGGTGCTCACCGTCAGGTAGACCAGGCTCCGCGCCCCCCGGCCGGCCCCGTAGTAGAACTCCCCGAGGCCTGCCGCGTTCGCGTCATTCTCCAGGACGGCCGGGAGGCTCAAGGCATCCTCGATGTGCTTGAGCAGCGCCACCTCTGTCCAGCCTGGCAGATTGGGCGGATTGAAGACCATCCCCGCCCGGATGTCCACCGGCCCCGCGCAGCCGATCCCGATCCGCCTCACCCGGTCTTGTGCCGCCTCGGGCCTCCCCAGAAGGCCCCGGCCGAGCGTGATGATCCGGGCCAGGACCGGCTCGAGCCCCTCAGCAGCCAGGGTGGGGACTTCCGCCCGGGCCAGGATCTTGCCCTCGTGGCTGACCACGCCCGCCGCCAGCTTCGTGCCGCCGATGTCGATGCCCAGTACCGCCATGGACGCCTCCCATCCTGGAGTGGTGAGATGCTGATTGCAGACTTTCGCTCTGGCATTTTCGCCCTCCCTTCACACCTGGTCGCCCGCCGTTTCCGGCGGGCAAGCGACTCCGGGTGGCTCGAAGGGGACAATACGAAAGGAACTGCCGGGCCGCCAGCGGAATTTTTCCCCCGCCGTCCCCGGCTCCGGATCGACTCCGCACTCGAGGGAGGCCGTCAGGAAGGGGCCTAGCGACCCGCCACAGAGGGGCGCCGTGGCGCGCCGGAAACGATGATCGAGGAGCCGACGATGGCGAGGGCCATCAGGACGAAGACGAGGCTGTAGCCCCCCAGGAGATCGAAGGCGGCCCCGGCCAGGTAGGGGGCCAGCGTGGCCCCGATGCCGAACCCGGTGTTCTGCAACCCAAGCAGGAACCCGAGGCGCGGGCCCTGCAGCCGGTCGGTGAGAAACGCGGCGAAGACGGGCGACGCGCCCCCGTTGGCCAACCCGCTGGCCAGGACGTAGAGCCACAGGAAGGCGACTTGAGACGGGTCGCGAGTCAAGAGCAGGCTCCCGTACCCGATGACGCAAAGCGCGGCGATTCCGGCGTAGGTCTTGGGGCGTCCGATTCGGTCCGAGATGGCCCCGGCCGCGAGCCCTCCGGGAATCGCGAAGAACGCACTCGTGGAGAAGTAGGACGCGGCAGCCATCTTGCTGAACCCGACATCCACCAGGTACGCCACCTGATGGACCAGGATGGCGTACATCGCCAACCCGCGCAGGGCGTTCGCGAAGAAGATCGCCCAGAATCCCCGCGGAAAGCCGGGGCCGGTGAAGTCCTCCGCGCGGGTGGCCCGGGCGGCCTGTCCGCCGGTCGGCCCGGGCCCAACAGGGGCGCCGTCCGGTGCGAGGCCCATCTCCCGCGGGTCATCCCGAAGCACCAAGAGGATGAGCGGTAAGGCCGTCGCCGCCACCACCAGGCCGAAGGCGAGGTACGTGTTCCGCCACCCGATCGAGGCGATCCCGACCTGGCTCAACGGGCCGAACACCGCCGTGCCGAGCGGCACCCCGGCCTGGGCGAGGCCGCTCGCCAATCCCCGGTACCGGACGAACCAGTGGGAGATCAGCGTGTTGTTGGGCACGTAGGACAGGCCGCCCGTGCACACGCCGCCCAGCACCCCGTAGACGAGGTAGAGATGCCAGACGCTGGTGAGATGTCCGGTCCCCATCAGGACGAGGGCCCAGCCCGCCGTGCTGGCCGCGATGATGCGTTTGGGACCCACTCGGTCCACGATGATGCCGAGCACCCAGCCCCCGACGGCATAGAACGCCATGTGGAGGGAGAAGGCGGCGGCGGTCGCGCTGCGCGTGGAGCCGAACTCCTCGACGAGCGGCAGGAGGAAGATCGAGAAGGATTGCCGCGGGCCGATGGAGATCCCCCAGGTCGCGAGGATCGTTCCCGCGACGATCCAACCGTAGAAGATGCGTCGGGCCACTGGAAGGTATCCCTCTCCGGCGTCCTGTCCCGGCAGTTCGCCATCTGATGCCCGAGCCGCCGCCTGCAGCACCCCTCGGGCAATCCAATCGGGGCCGCGGGGTCTCTGCGCTGCGCCTGGGACACGAAGCCCGTCAGGTGGAATAGGGCCGCGATCTTGTATCAGGGAATCCGAAGGGTTGTCCAGCGCCAGGACGCAGTGGTCTTGAAGTCCGAATGCCCTGGCTGCCCGCCCACAGGTCGGGAGCGCCGGAGGGATCCGAGCCTGCGAGTCCCCCGGTCACCCCTTATGGCAGGTGGCGCACTTGTCGCCGTCCATGACGCCAAAGGCCTTCTGCCCGTCATGGCACGCCCCGCAGGTCTGCCCTTCTCCCATGCTGTCCATGTTGAGCTTGGCCGCACCTTCTTGCATCTTGAACAGCTTGGGGTGGCAGTCGGGGCACTTCCTACCCTGGGCCAGATGGGCGGCGTGCTCGAAGGTGACCTTCCCGGGCGAGTTCGGGTCGGACGGGAACGTGATGGCCGGCGGACCGGCCGCGCCCCCCTTCCCCGGGGCCGCTCCTGGCGCGCCGGCGGGCGGCCGGAAGGCGTGACACTGAACGCAGGCCGTGCCGGCATAGTGCTGCGCCTTGTCCTTGTGGCAGGTGAGGCACTGGTCGCGCTGGGGGACCGACCACGTGTGCGGGACGTGGCAGCGCGCACATCCGGCGTCCTGGTGAGGCTTCTTGGCGTGGAGCTCGGCGAGCCCGGCGTGGCAGGTGGCGCACCGGACCGTCGGCTGCAGCCGCTGCTCCTTCAGGTGGCACTCTCTACACTGCATCCCGGCCATCGGCACCCCGGAGGCGGGCATCTGATGGCAACCCTTGCAGGTGGCCGACTTCATCGGCCCCCCGGTGTGACAGATGCCGCAAAGGAGTTCCGCGTGTCTGCCGCCGAGCTTCCAGGGGTGCGCAAAGGCGGGGGTGGCCTCGGTCCGGATGAACGCCCCGCCCTTCCGCCGCTGCAGGAAGTCGTGGCAGGCCGCGCAGTCGCTCCGGATGACCTTCCCCTCCTGGCTCACGTGCTTGCCGTCGTGACAGCGGAAGCAGCCTGGGAATTCCTTATGGCCGATGTTCTCGGGATACGCCTGCCAGCTCACCCGCATCCCGGGGAAGAAGTTCTGGCGGTAGACGCGGGTCACCTCCGCGATGCTGTCCCCAAGCTTGGCCTCGGAATCCTTAAGAACCTGTGGGTAGTCCTTCGCGTAGAAGTCCCGGATGTACCGCTCGATCCCTTGCTCGGCCTCCGCCGCGGTCTTGTAGGGCCGCACCATGGCCTCCACCGCCACCTTCTTCATGAACGGCAGATCGGTGGAGATCTTGCCTGCCTGGAAGGACGGATCGAGCGCCCGGCCCGGCGGGAGGTACCGGTGGCTCGGTCGGTTGTGGCAGTCCATGCAGTCCATCCGCCGGACCTCGGCCTGTTTGAGTTGGTCCGGCGTGATGGGCTTCACCTTCGACAGATACTCGACCGCCGTGCCGTCCGGCCGCACCGCTTTCACCCAGGGGATCAGCTGGCGTTTCTCGTCGGTGGCGACGTAGTAGATCTTGTTGGCGATGTTCATGTGCCAGTGAATGCCCTGGTTCAACCCAAGCTGCCCGCCGCCCCCCGTCTTGATGAGCAGGTCGATCTCGCGCCGCGTGTTCTTCTCGTCCGAGGCGAAGTGCACCCGCGAGGCCAATTGCTCGCCCCAGAACTTGGCCGGCCAGTGGCATTGCTCGCAGATCTCCTGGGACGGGCGCAGGTGGCGGATGGGCGTGGCGATGGGGCGCGAGAACTTGTTGAACGTGACCGAGTAGACCTGGTAGGCCCCGTTGATCTTGGAGCGCACGTACCACTCGGCACCCGGCCCGATGTGGCACTGCACGCACGCCACGCGGGCGTGGGCGGAGTTCTGGTAGGCCGTGTACTCGGGCTCCATCACCTCGTGGCAGGTCCTCCCGCAGAAGACGACCGAGTCGGTGTAGTGGTAGCTATGGTAGCCGCCGATCGTGGAGAGCCCCAGGAAGATCAGGATCACGAGGAACGATCCGGCCAGGACCCAGCGGTGGCGGCGGTTGTTCAGGTCAAGTTGGGGCAGCTCCAGAACCTGCAGGCCGCGGCGCAGCCGCCAGAGCTGGAGCCCGGCTCCGGCCACGATGATCCCGATCCCGCCCAGGGTGATCATGGGCAGGATCATGTGGGTGATGACTCCGAGGTACGGATTCTGGTGCGGGGCCAGGAAGTCGAGGATCAGCAGGAAGACATCCACGAGGAAGCTGATGGTAGCGGCGATCGCGCCGATGAGGCTGATGTAATTCCGGAAGAGACGGAAGAAGGTCACGCCCATGGGTCGCCCCCCCTGTCACGCCCTCGCCCGGTGCGCCCTGTGGTTTCTTTCCTCGAATGCCGGGGGATCATATCCAACCCGCCCGTCGGGCGCAAGGCCGACCTCCAAGTTACAACCGACGTCGCAATGCCCACCCGGAGTCTCACCCCGAATGAGTTCGCGGCCTTGGTCGGCACAATGGAGCCTGCGCAGCATAGCCGCTTCCTGCCGTCGGGAGTCTCGGTTTTCGTCTCCCCACGGTACAGCAACTCGGTCGCGATTGAGGGTTCGCATTCGGGGGTCCGGGCCGTCGTCTCGGATCCCCCCGACGCCGGGGGGAGTGGCGGGGGGTCGGGGGGTAG
>JBGPQZ010000189.1:0-6320 GCA_041489335.1 Methylomirabilia bacterium | reverse complement strand
TGATCCGCACCTTCGGCCCCACGGTTCCCCTCCTCGGGGTCTGCCTCGGGCACCAGTGCATCGGGGCGGCGTACGGGGGGCGCATCGTGCGCGCGGGACGGCTGATGCACGGGAAGACGTCCCCCATCCTGCACGACGGACACGGCGTCTTCCAGGGCCTGCCCAACCCGTTCGAGGCCACGCGGTACCACTCGCTCCTGATCGAGCGCGAGACGATGCCGTCCTGTCTCGCGGTCTCGGCGCAGACGGCGGAGGGCGAGGTCATGGGGGTCCGGCACCAGACCCACCCGGTGGAGGGGGTGCAGTTTCATCCGGAGTCCATTCTGACCCAGGCGGGCAAGGACCTGCTCAGGAACTTCCTGGCCCGGCCCGCCGGCACCACGGAGGACCGGCAATGATTGTCGAGGCGATTCGGAAGGTGGTCGATCGGAAGCACCTCACGCGGGAAGAGGCCTTTGCCGTGATGGACGCGATCATGTCCGGGCAAGTCACCGACGCGCAGATCGCGGCCTTCCTCACCGCCCTCCGGATGAAAGGGGAGACGGTCGAGGAGCTGATCGGCTTCGCCCGGGTGATGCGGGAGAAGGTGTCGGTGGTGAGGACGCGGGCCCGGGTCCAGACCTCCCTGTCCGGGACCGACCGCGAGATGCTGGTGGACACCTGCGGGACCGGCGGGGACGCCACCGGCAGTTTCAACGTGTCCACGGCCACGGCGTTCGTGGTGGCCGGAGCGGGGATTCCCGTGGCGAAGCACGGGAACCGGTCCGTGAGCAGTCTCTGCGGGAGCGCCGACGTGGTGGAGGCCCTGGGGGTGCGCCTGGACCTTTCGCCCGAGCGGATCGGGCGCTGCGTGGACGAGGTCGGCATCGGCTTCTGCTACGCCCCGCTGCTGCACAAGGCCATGAAGTTCGTGATGCTGGCGCGGCGGGAGATCCGCATCCGCACCGTGTTCAATATCCTGGGCCCGCTGACCAACCCGGCCGGGGCGGCGGCCCAGGTCATCGGGGTCTACGACGGGGCGCTCACGGCCGTGATGGCGGAGGTCCTGAAGGAGCTGGGGGCGGTGCGGGCCTTCGTGGTCCACGGCGAGGACGGACTGGACGAGCTGTCCACCACCGGCGAGAGCCGGGTGGCGGAGCTCCGCGGCGGCCAGGTGCGTAGCTACATCGTGCGGCCCGAGGACTTCGGCCTGCCCCGCGCCCGCATGGCGGATCTGCAGGGGGGGAGCGCGGCCGAGAACGCCGAGATCATCCGCCGGATCCTGGCCGGCGAGCGGGGCGCCAAGCGCGACATCGTGGTCCTGAACGCGGGGGCCGGCATCGCCGCGGGCGGCAAGGCCGCCGACATCGCCGAGGGAATCGGGCTGGCCGAGCGCGCGATCGACAGCGGCGCGGCGCAGGAGCGACTGGCCCGGCTGGTGGAGTTCTGCCAGGGTTGAGGGTTGAGGGCAGAGGACAGAGGACAGAGGACAGAGGACAGAGGGCCGAGAGCGGAGCATGAGCATCCTCGACGACATTCTTCGGCGGATGCGGTCGGACCTTCCGGAGCGCCGGGAGAAGAGGCCCCTCACGGAGTTGCAGGCCCGCTGCCGCGATCTGCCCCCGCCGCGGGACTTGCTGGGGGCGCTGCGGCGACCCGCCGGCCCTCCGGGACGGCGGAGCGGACCCATCCGGGTGATCGCGGAGGTCAAGAAGGCCTCGCCCTCGCGCGGGGTCATTCGGCCTGACTTCTCGCCGACGGACCTGGCGCACGCCTACCGGCGGGCGGGTGCCCGGGCCATCTCGGTCCTGACGGATGCGCCGTTCTTCCAGGGGAGCCTCGAGCATCTGCGGGCCGTCCGCGAATCGGTGGATCTTCCGCTCCTCCGGAAGGACTTCCACGTCGATCCGTACCAGCTCTGGGAGGCGCGGGCCGCGGGGGCGGACGCCGTCCTCTTGATCGTGGCCGCGCTCGGGCCCCAGCAGCTTTGCGATCTGCTCGGCCTGAGCCGGGAGCTCGGGCTCGCCGCCCTGGTCGAGGTACACGATCGGGCGGAACTTGAGACCGCCCTCACGAGCGGCGCCCGGCTGGTGGGGATCAACAACCGGAACCTGCGCACCTTCGCGGTGACGCTGGAGACGACGTTCGCGCTCCTCCCGTCCGTCCCCGACGCGGTGGTCCTGGTGAGCGAGAGCGGGATCGGCGAGCCGGCGCAGGTGGTCCGGCTGGCCGAGGCGGGCGTGGACGCCATCCTCGTGGGGGAAGGTCTGCTCCGCCATGCCGGGGTGGAGGAGGCCTTCCGCGCCCTGGTGGAGAGCCGATGACGCGCGTCAAGATCTGCGGGATCACCTCGGCCGAGGATGCGGCCGTGGCGGTGGAGGCGGGCGCGGACGCCCTGGGGTTCGTGCTCGTCCCGGGGACGCCCCGCTTCATCCAGCCCGAAGCGGCGGCCCGCATCCTGGAAGGGGTGCCGCCCTTCGTCGTCGGCGTGGGCGTCTTCGTGGACCGGCCGCTCCCGGAGATGCGCGCGATCGCCGCGGCCGTCCGGCTGCAAGCCGTGCAGCTCCACGGGGACGAGCCGGAGGCCGTCAGCCGGGGGCTTCCCCTTCCCGTCATCAAGGCCGTGCGGGTGCGGGATGCGGCGAGCCTGCACCTCCTGTTCACCTATCCGGCGCGGGCCTTCCTGCTGGAGGCCTTCGTCGCGGGCCGGGCAGGGGGGACCGGACAGACGTTCCCGTGGGAGCTGGCGGCGCAGGTGAGCGACCGGGCGCCGATCATCCTCTCGGGCGGCCTCCATCCCGGCAACGTGGCGCAGGCCATCGCCGTCGTCCGGCCCTACGGCGTGGACGTCAGCAGCGGCGTAGAGCGGGCGCCCGGACAAAAGGATCGAGCCAAGGTAAAGGAGTTCATCAGCCATGTCCGACAGACCGATCGTGACGAATCCCTGCGATAGGAGCGCACCGGACGCCGGAGGCCACTTCGGCCCGTACGGCGGGCGCTACGTTCCGGAGACCCTGATGGCGGCCCTCGACGCCTTGACCGAGGCGTACGAGGCCGCCCGGGCCGACCCGGCCTTCCAGGACGAGCTGGCGTGCATCCTGCGGCAGTACGTGGGGCGGCCTACCCCGCTCTATTACGCGCGGCGGTTGAGCGAGCGGCTGCGCGGGCCCCGCGTCTACTTGAAGCGGGAGGATCTCTGTCACACCGGGGCACACAAGATCAACAACACGGTGGGACAGATCCTCCTGGCGCGGCGGATGGGGAAGCGCCGGGTCATCGCCGAGACGGGGGCGGGACAGCACGGGGTGGCCACGGCCACGGTGGCCGCGCTCCTCGGACTCACCTGCGAGGTCTACATGGGGACCGAGGACATGCGGCGGCAGGCGCTGAACGTCGTCCGCATGCGCCTCCTGGGGGCGACGGTGACCGGCGTGGACGCGGGGAGCCGCACCCTGAAGGATGCCATCAACGAGGCCATGCGGGACTGGGTGACCAACGTCGAGACGACCTACTACGTCCTGGGGTCGGTGCTCGGCGCGGACCCCTACCCCCGGATGGTGCGGGACTTTCAGTCGGTCATCGGCGAAGAGGCGCGGCGACAGATCCTGGAGGCGGAGGGGCGCCTGCCGGACTGCCTCATCGCCTGCGTGGGCGGGGGCAGCAACGCCATGGGCCTGTTCCACCCGTTCCTCACGGAGGAGGCGGTCCGGATGGTCGGCGTCGAGGCCGGGGGCCTGGGGATCGAGACCGGCCACCACGCGGCGCGCTTCGCGGAGCAGACGGTGGGCATCCTCCAGGGGACGCGGAGCTACATCCTGCAGGACGGCGACGGCCAGATCCGCGTCACCCACTCCATCTCCGCCGGCCTGGACTACTCGGGGGTGGGGCCGGAGCATGCCTACCATCACGACGCCGGGCGGATCGTCTATACCTCGGTGACCGACGCCGAGGCCTTGGACGGCTTCCGCCTGCTGTGCGAGACGGAAGGGATCATCCCGGCGCTGGAGTCTGCGCACGCGGTGGCCTATCTGGCACAGGCGGCCTCGGAGGTCTCGTCGGAACAATGCGTGATTCTCAACCTGTCCGGTCGGGGGGACAAGGACGTGGAGGTGGCTGCCGAGGCCTTGGGCCTCCGGCCGGGAGGTGCCGCATGAGCCAGAACCGCATCGATCGGGCCTTCGCCCGCCTCCGGTCCGAGGGCCGCAAGGGCCTCATCCCCTTCATCGCCGCGGGCGAC
This sequence comes from Methylomirabilia bacterium, assembly GCA_041489335.1. GTDB lineage: Bacteria > Methylomirabilota > Methylomirabilia > Methylomirabilales > 2-02-FULL-66-22 > 2-02-FULL-66-22. Next base: position 2,104 of record JBGPQZ010000189.1, on the reverse strand, counting down.
CCATCGCTCCCGGCGACGGAGGCGCTGGTGCGCGAGTTCGAGGCGCGCGGGGCGGATGTGATCGAGTTGGGTGTGCCGTTTTCGGATCCCCTCGCCGACGGGGTGGTGAACCAGCGGGCGTACCAGCGGGCGCTCCTCGCCGGGACGACCCTGCCGAAGGTCCTCGAGACGGTGGCCCGGATCCGGCAACACTCGGAGGTCCCCGTCGTCCTGATGAGCTACATCAACCCGATCCATCGGTTCGGGTTGGCCCGGTTCCCGGCCGCGGCGCGCGCGGCCGGCGTGGATGGCCTGATCCTGTGCGACTGCCCCCCGGACGAGGGCGAGGACTTTTACCGGGGCCTGCGCGAGGTCGGGGTCCACCCCATCCAGCTCCTCGCGCCGACGAGCCCCGACCGGCGCATTGCCATGATCAGCGGCCGAGGTGCAGGCTATCTCTACTACGTCTCCCTGCGCGGGGTGACGGGGCCCCGCGACCGCCTCCCCGCGGGTCTGCGGGCGCGCATCCAGCACATCCGCACGCTCACCACCCTGCCCATCGCCGTGGGGTTCGGCATTTCCACGCCGGAGCAGGCGGCGACGGTGGCCGAGTTCGCCGATGCGGTGATCGTCGGGTCGGCCCTGGTGGCCCGAGTCGAGGAGGCCCTGGGGTTGCCCGACCTGACGAAGCGCGCCGGAGACTTCCTGGGCGGCCTCCGCGCGGCTCTGGGCTGAGGCCGCCTTCCCGTGGGCCGTCTGGCCCGGAGCAGCCCTCGCTCGTGCCGGTCCTCCTTCGCTCGTCGAGAGATTGGCCTTGACGATCGGCACTTCGTCTGGTTTCCTAACGGGTTGATGGCACCAGCGTGGTCCGCCCAGGGATGTGGTGGGGCCGTCGGCCGGCGGCGGGGGCGATCCACCACTCCGATCGGAACGAGATGACGGTCTTGGGCCGGGAAGGGGTGGCGTTGGCTTGCTGAGAGACTCACGCCTCCGTGGGGGACGCGCCCGCGGGATCACGGCCGTCGAGCTCATGACGATCGTTGCGGTCATGATCGTCCTGGGGGCCATCGCCATCCCCTGGGTGACCCCCGTCGTGTTGAGCGGTCGGCTGCGCGGGGGCGCCTGGCAGCTGGCCGGCGACCTCCGGCTGGAACGGCAGATGGCGGTGACCACCCAGAAGCGGCACCGTATCTGCCTGTCGAGCTGTGCGCTGACCGTGGGGTCGGGACGTTACAGCCTCGAGCGCGAGGAAGGGACGGCCCCCAGCACCTATTGGGTGAGCACGACGGGGGGTGTCGCGACGCGACTCCCGACGGATGTCACCGTCAGTGTCAACACCACGGGCAACAAGGTCACCTTCGACGAGAAAGGAATGGCCAGCCCCGGCACGTTCACCCTGTCCAATCTGTCTGGCAATTACAGCGTATTGATCGGGGTGACGGGTCGGGTCCGGGTATGTGTAGGGTCATGCACGTGAGCGACGGGCGGCGCGGCGCGGCCGCCGGCCTCACGCTCATCGAGTTCCTGTTCGCCACGTCCATCATGGCAGTTGTCGCCCTGGGGGTCGCCGGGATGTTCCCCGCGGCCCTGCGCTCCGTGGTGACGGGAGGGCACGTGACCAAGGCCACGGCGCTGGCCCGGGAAATGGCCGAGATGATTCGACTCGAAGCGGCTCGGTCGGAGCGGTTCGACTCCCTCATCAGCGACTACAACGGGACGAATACCAACACGGTGACCTACAATTGTCTGACGGGGACCCCCTCGACCCGGACGCCCAAGGAGAAGTGGAAGTGTGACATCGTCGCGACGGCCGCCCAGGAGTCGGGGTCCGGCCTCCCGGCGGGATACGGGACCGTGGCGGTGGCCTGCATCGACCCGAGCGGAACCGTGATCACGGGCGCGTGCACGACGGATCTCCGCCGGGCCACCGTGACGGTGACCTGGGAGGGCAACGCCTCCCGTTCGGTCAGCGTGGTGACGAATGTTGCGCGGCCCAACTAGGCTTCGCGCCCTCAGGGGAAGGCCAGGCGTCACGCTGATCGAGGAGCTCATCAGCACGGCGCTGTTCTCGCTCGTGATGACCGGAATCTACATGCTCTACACGACCATGCAGGGCACCCTGAGC
>JBGPQZ010000188.1:0-6332 GCA_041489335.1 Methylomirabilia bacterium | reverse complement strand
GTCGAACAGCGTTCCCTCTCCGCCCCAGAAAACGTCCGCCTGGGGCTTCCCTTTCCACTCGACGATCTGGCCATAAGCGACCGGCGTACCCTGCGGCATGGCGCTGGTCTTGAGATCCACGTTATACTTCTTCTTCACAAAGGCCGCGAAGGCCTTCAGGGCCGGATCATGGACGTCCTTGGAGACCGGGGTAATGAGATAAAACTCATTCTCGATCGCCTGGGCGAAACTGATCCCTGTCAGACAGAAGAAACCTATGACCGTTAGGGCAATGACCACCGCAAAACGTTTCATGATATCTACCTCCTTGTTTATGGTTGCTGCCTTGAACATCTTGAACATCACTCATGAAATTTTTTTACTGTCCGGTTGTCACCAATACGACATAAAGCCAAAAAGAAAAAAATGTCAAGCTAAACCGGGTGCACGGACACGCCTGGCCGGCCGTCCGAAACGCCAGGCCAAGGTTTTCGCTTGGCAACCTTTGGACGGCTATGGTAGCTTCTTTCCACTCTCGAGGGGGTGCAATATGTCTGGACACAGTAAGTGGGCAAGCATCAAACATAAGAAGGCCAAGGTGGACGCCCAGCGCGGGCGCGTCTTCACCAAGTTCATCCGCGAGATGACGGTGGCGGCCCGCGTGGGGGGCGGAGATCCCAACGGGAACCCCCGGCTCCGGACGGCCATCCTGGCCGCCAAGGCCGTCAACATGCCCGCCGACAACATCGATCGCGCCATCAAGAAGGGCACGGGCGAGTTGGAAGGGGTCACCTACGAAGAGATTGTCTACGAGGGCTACGGGCCCGGCGGCTCGGCCGTCCTCGCCGAGGTGCTGACGGACAACAAGAACCGGACCGTCGGCGAGATCCGCAAGATCTTCTCGCGCCACGGGGGGAACATGGGCGAGGCCGGCTGCGTGGCCTTCCTCTTCGGGAAGAAGGGCTACATCTCGGTAGACGCCGGCAAGGTCGACGAGGAGAAGCTGATGTCCGTCGCCCTGGAGGCGGGCGCCGACGACCTCCAGCAGGAGGAGGGCGTCTTCGCCGTCACCACCGCCCCGCGGGACTTCGAGAAGGTGCGCGAGGCGATCGTCAAGGCCGGCATCCAGCCCCTCTCGGCCGAGATCACCAAGCTGCCCAAGACCACGGTGAAGCTGGACGGCAAGCAGGCCGAGCAGATGCTCAAGCTGATGGAGGAGCTGGAAGACCACGACGACGTGCAGCATGTCTACGCGAATTTCGACATCCCCGAGGAGATCATGGCGGCCTTGACCGCCTAAGTCTGGTCGAACGATGCCCGAGGCCGGACACCAGCACAGGCGGAAGCAAGGCGGTAATCCCCGGCCCCTCGCCTCCGGCATCGGATGGGCCGCATGCGCGTCCTAGGCATCGACCCGGGCAGCACGGCCACCGGCTACGGCATTGTGGAGGAACACGTGGGCGGCCTGCGCGCCGTCGCCTTCGGCGCCATCACTTCCCGCGCCAGCCTCCCCTTCCCCCAGCGTCTCCTCCGCATCCACCAAGAGCTCCGGGCCCTCCTCGGCCGGATTCGTCCCGACTGTGCCGCCGTGGAGGCGGTCTTCTTTGCCCGGAACGTCCAGAGCGCGTTGCGGTTGGGGCAGGCCCGAGGCGTCGCCCTCCTGGCCCTGGCGGAGGAGGGAGTCGAGATCCACGAGTACTCGGCCCTGGAGGTCAAGCAGGCCGTGACCGGCTACGGCCGCGCGGAGAAGGGCCAAGTACAGGAGATGGTGCGCCTCCTCCTGAACCTCCCCGCGGCCCCGGAGCCGGCGGACGCCGCCGACGCCCTGGCGGTCGCCATCTGTCACCACCAGGCCGCTCGACTGCGCGGCCGGCTGCGAGCGCACTGAGATGATCGCCCGGATCCGCGGACGCCTGGCCAGCAAGGAACCGCATCGCATCGTGGTGGACGTGAACGGGGTGGGCTATCTCCTCTCCATCCCCCTGTCCACGTTCTACCAGTTGCCCGAGGTCCCGGACGAGGTATCCCTGCACACCACCACGCACGTCCGCGAGGATGCCATCCAGCTCTTCGGGTTCCACACGCGGGACGAGCAGACCCTGTTCGAGCTGCTGCAAGGGGTGAGCGGCATCGGCCCGCGCCTGGCCATCAACATCCTCTCCGGGATCGCCGTGGAGGAGCTGGTGCTCGCCCTCTCGGAAGGGAACGTCACGCGGCTCCGCGCCGTGCCCGGCGTCGGCAAGAAGCTGGCGGAGCGGCTGGTCGTGGAGCTGCGCGAGAAGGTCGCCGGCGTGCAGCTCTTCCGGCAGCTGCCGGCGGCGGGGCCGGTCGCCCTCGACCGCATCGTGGAGGACGTGACCTCGGCCCTGGTCAACCTGGGGTGCAACCGGAAAGAGGCCCTGCAGGCCGCCGAGGCCGCCCGCAAGGAGCTGGGCCCCACCGCGGCCTTCGAGGCACTGATCAAGGCGGCGTTGCGCGCCATGGGCGATCAACGCACCTGATGGCTCATAGCCAAGGATGCACCGTTCTTGCCATGAGCCATGAGCTACGCGCGATGAGCAATGGGCTATGAGCACTAAGCCGGATCGGATCACCGCCCGGCAGCAGACCGCCGACGACCAGCAGGTCGAGCAGACGTTACGCCCGACCCGCTGGGACGAGTACGTCGGCCAGCAGCAGGTGAAGGACAACCTCCAGGTCTTCATCCAGGGGGCCCGCACCCGGAACGAGGCGTTGGACCACGTGCTCTTCTACGGCCCGCCGGGGCTGGGGAAGACGACCCTGGCTTACATCATCGCGTCCGAGCTGGGCGTGAACATCCGGCCCACCTCCGGCCCGGTGATCGAGCGCGCCAAAGACCTGGCGGCCATCCTGTCCAGCCTGCGCGAGCGGGACGTCTTCTTCGTGGACGAGATCCACCGCCTGAACCCGACGGTGGAGGAGACCCTCTACCCGGCCATGGAGGATTACCGGCTCGATCTCATCATCGGTCAGGGGCCCAGCGCGCAGACCTACAAGCTGACCCTCCCCCACTTCACCCTGATCGGCGCCACCACCCGGGCCGGCCTGATCACCTCGCCGCTGCGCGACCGGTTCGGCGTGGTCCAGCGGCTGGATTTCTACGCCGAGGCGGACCTGCTCCGGATCGTCACCCGCTCGGCCAAGATCCTGAGCGTCCCCATCACCGAAGACGGGGCCTACGAGTTGGCGCGGCGGTCCCGCGGGACCCCGCGCATCGCCAACCGATTGCTCCGGCGCGTCCGCGACTTCGCCCAGGTCCTCGGCGACGGGAGGATCGACCGGCAGGTGGCGCACGATGCCCTCAACCGCCTCAACGTGGACGAGCGCGGCTTCGACGAGATGGACCGGCGCATCCTCACGACCATCATCGAAAAATTCGCGGGCGGCCCGGTGGGGATCGAGACGCTGGCGGTGGCCGTGAGTGAAGAGCGGGACACCATCGAGGACGTCTACGAGCCGTTCCTCATCCAGCTCGGGTTCCTGGCGCGAACCCCGCGGGGACGGGTGGCCACCCAGTTGGCGTACGCCCATTTCGGCCTGGTCCCGCCGACCGGCGGGCAGGGAGACCTCTGGTCCGGGGGGAAAATGACCAATTCCCAATGACCAATGGCCAATGCTGGTACCACAATTGGTCATTGGTCATTGGTCGTCGGTCATTGGTCATTTGTGAGTGAGCGATGTTTGATTCGCTGGGGAAGATGCTGATCGTGATGGGGGTGGTCCTGGCCCTGGTGGGCGGACTGCTGCTCCTCGCCGGGAAGGTGCCGTTCCTCGGGCGACTCCCGGGAGACATCGTCATCCGGCGGGAGCACTGGAACTTCTATTTCCCCTTGACTACCAGTATCGTGGTCAGCCTCCTGCTCACCCTGCTGTTCTCGCTCTTCGGCCGGCGATGACGGAGCGCTCCCCTCGACCATCCTGGCTGGCCTTCGCCCTGGCGGTCGGCCTGGCGTGTCTCGCGCTCTCTGCCGCCCCGCCGGCGGCCGCGGCAGATCCGGTCCGGGTCCTGGTGGTGGAGGGCCGGCCGAGACTCACCATCGGCAGCTCCGGCGGGCTGACCGTGACCGATGCCTCGGGGAGACAGGTGCCGGGCCTGCGGGGCCACCGGGGGACCCTTCGGCTCGCGCCGCACAAGAGCGGCATCCTGCTGCGCGAGACCGGCCGGGTCGTGCCCAGCCTGGTCGCCTGGGCGGCCGACGGCGCGATCCTGGAGGTGGACGGGCAGCACTTCCGGGGCCGCTTGGAGATCGTGGCGCAGAACGGCCAGCTGCTGGTCGTGAACACCGTGGACCTGGAAGAGTATCTCCAGGGCGTGGTCAAGGACGAGATCCCGCCCGGCTGGCCGGCCGAGGCGTCCAAGGCCATGGCCGTCGCCGCCCGGACCTACGCGGTCTATCAGCGAGGACGGAATCCCGCTGCCCTGTTCCACCTGCGCGCCACCACCGCCTCGCAGGTGTACGGGGGCGCCCGGAACGAGGATCTCCGCACGACCTGGGCGGTGCAGGCGACGCGAGGGCAGATCCTGGCGTTCCAGGGTCAGCCGATCCCGGCCTTCTACCATTCCTGCTCGGGTGGGGCCACCGAGGACGCGACGGACTACTTCGGCCTCGAATACGACCTGATCGTCGGGGTGAAGGACGACTTCAGTCTGGGCTGCCCCTACGCCTTCTGGGTGGAGCGACTGACCGTCGCCCAGGTCGAGCAGGCGCTCGCCCGGGCGGGACACGCCATCGGTCGCCTGGTGGCGATCCAGGACCTGATCCGCAGCCGGACGGGGCGCATCCTGCGCCTCGCCGTCCAGCACACGCGGGGAACGTTGATCCTGGAGGGCCGACGGTTCCGGGAGGCAGTGGGGAACGAGGTCCTCCGCAGCACGGATTTCGAGGTGCGGGCGGACGGCACCGGGTTCACCTTCGTCGGGCGCGGGTCCGGCCACGGGGTGGGCATGAGCCAGTGGGGCGCCAAGGAGATGGCCGACCTGGCCTACCAGCACCAGGACATCTTGAAATTCTATTATCCCCTGGCTACGATCGGCACCCTGAGCCAACGCTAACGGCCACGTTAGGCAATTCGGCAATTGGACGGAACCACGGCCAAGTTGCCTAGTTGCCGAGTCGCCAAGTTGCCTGATATCGAGCCAATGCTGCTGACCCAATTCGACTACGAGCTGCCACCGGAACTGATCGCGCAGGAACCGGCCCCGGAACGAGATGCCGCGCGCCTCCTGGTCCTGGATCGCCGGTCCGGCGGTATCGCGCATCGCACGTTCGGGGATATCCCCGAGCACTTGCGGGCCGGGGACGTCCTGGTCATCAACGACACCAGGGTCCTTCCCGCCCGGCTCTACGGTGTCTTCGACGACGGCAAGTCGGTCGAGATCCTGCTGATCCAGCCCGTGAGCGAGGGGTGCTGGGAGGCCCTGGTCAAGCCGGCCAAGGCGGCCCGGGTGGGCCGCCGGCTCGTCCTGGCCGGCGGCCACCTGGAAGCCACCGTCACCACCCTGGGGATCCACGGCCGCCGCGTCCTGCGGCTACCCGACGACATCGACCTGCGGGCGATCCTGGACGCCTATGGGGTCATGCCCCTGCCGCCGTACATCAAGCGGCGAGCCGCGAGAGGCGAGGATATCCCTGAACCGGATCGCGGCTCAAGGCTCGCGGCTCAAGGCTCGGACCAGGAAAGCCAACGGCCAACGGCCAACGGCCAACGGCTTGACGAGGAGCGGTACCAGACGGTTTACGCCGAGAAGGAGGGGGCGGTGGCGGCGCCGACGGCCGGCCTCCACTTCACCCAGCCGCTGCTCGAGCGGATTCGCGGCCTGGGCGTCCAGGTTGCCCCCGTGACGCTCCACGTCGGGCCCGGGACTTTCGTGCCGGTCCGCGTGGAGGACGTCTCGCAGCATCGGATGGAATCGGAGCGGTACACCGTCCCCGAGGAGACGGCCCTGGCGGTGAATGCCGCCAAGCTCGCGGGGCGCCGCGTGCTGGCGGTCGGCACCACCTGCGTCCGCACGCTGGAGCACGCGGCGCGCGACCGGGGCATCGTGCGGGCGGGCGCGGGCGCGGCCGATCTCTTCATCACCCCGGGGTTCCGTTTCCGCGTGGTGGATCTGTTCCTCACCAATTTCCACCTGCCCCGCTCCACGCCGCTCATCCTGATGGCGGCCTTCGCCGGGCTCGAGGCCACGCGCCGCGCGTACACCGAGGCCATCGCCCGACGCTACCGCTTCTACACCTACGGCGACGCCATGCTGATCCTTTGAGCGAAGACTGTTCGGTTGATCAGAATTGTGATCTAATGTCTCTTTGTAGGTTGTGGTATGCGGTGTAATT
>JBGPQZ010000187.1:0-6346 GCA_041489335.1 Methylomirabilia bacterium | reverse complement strand
GTGATCCAGAACTTCTCCAGCCGTGCCGGCATCCCTGCCCCTCTTCCCCGGGCCGACGTGAGGCCCCAGGCGAAAACAGTATCGGGCATACGGGGAAAGCGCAAGGGGGAAGAAAGAGGCATGCCCGCCAGGCTTCAGGGCCGGACATGCCCGCGATCGCTCAGAGCGTCTCCTGCGGTGCAGTCCGGCAGATGGTGAGCGCCGCCATGAGCGCGACGGCGGCGAAGATGAGGCTGGTGGCCAGGAAGGCCCCCCGGAGGGAGAACCAGACGGCGCAGAAGGCCCCCAGGAGCGGGGCCAGGGTCCGGCCGACGGAGACGACCGAGTTGTCGATCCCGTACACGCACCCCTCGTCCCCACTCCGGGAGTGGCGAGCCAGCAGGGCGGAGAGCGATGGGATGAGGCCGCCCACGCATGCGCCCGTCAGGGCCTGGAGGACCAGGAGCTGCCAGACGCCCGTCACGAAGGCCTGGGGCACAAAACCCACCGCGGCCACGCTTCCACACCAGAGCACCACCCGGCCGTGGCCGATCCGGTCGCCCAGCCGTCCCAGATAGATGGAGGTCGCGATGCTGGTCGCCGACGAGGCCCCCACGATCAGCCCGGTGAGCGTGGCCACTCTGGCCGACTCCGCGGCCAGCATCGCCACGAAGAGCGGTAGGAGCGGCTCCAGGGTCGCCCGACCGGTCGCCACCAGGAACCGCAACCAGAGCGTGCAGGTCAGCCGGCCATTCGACAGCACTCTTGCCCAATCCCGCAGGAAGTCCAGACCGCCCTGTGCCACGCGGTCCGGCCGCACGAAGGGGTCCTGCACGCCGAGCCACACGCTCACGCCCGAGGCCAGGAGAATGGCCGCGGTCAGCGCGAAGGTGGCCCGAAATCCGACCAGGTCCGCCAGGATGCCGCCCAGCGGGGGACCGGCCGCGACCCCGCTCCACAGCCCCACCTGCAGCAGGCCCATGGCGTAGCCGGTCCGCTCCCGGGGGGCGACCGAGGCGACCAGGGCATTCGATGCGGCGATGACTCCGGTGAGGAAGCCCTGCACCGCCCGTAGGGCCACCAACTGCTCGACGTTGGTCACGAATCCCATGAGCAGGATGATCACGGCGCCGCCCAGCGTGGCCCGCATCACCATCAGCTTGCGGCCGAACCGATCGGCGACGACTCCCCAGAACGGGGATGCGATCGCCATGGTGAGCGCCTGGACCGAGAAGACCAGGCCCGACAGCACCTCGATGCTCCAGCCGGTCGTCGAGCCGAGTTGTTTGACGTACAGGGGGAGAAACGGAAAGATGATCGCGAAGCCCACGGCGGAGCTGAACTGCACTCCCACCATCAGGGCCAGGGTTCGCTGCCAGGAGGGCATCGCGGGTGAGTGCTCCGCCCCGTCAGAAGCCGGGCCGTCGTGGCCAGGAGAACGGGCGTGTGGATGTGACGCCAAGTCGGCTGCGGACGCTACCACCCACGCCCGGACCTGTCAAGCCAACCGCGAGTCCGACTCGGGGATCGCGAAAGCGGTCGCCAGAGTCGACGCGCGATAAGTCCACTCCGTCAACAACGCATTACGACACTTGACCCAGTGATCGGATGGAGTTATACTCCGGGTATGAAGACCGCGGTATCCATTCCCAACGACGTATTTCAGCAGGCAGAACGGCTTGCTCGCCGCACGGAGACGTCTCGGAGCGCGCTGTACGCGCGTGCCCTCGCCGAGTACTTGGCCCGCCATGCCCCCGACCAGGTGACCGCCGCCATGGACCGCGCGTGTGCGGCGCTCGGTCTCACGGCTGCCGAGTTCACGGCGGCGGCCTCCCGCCGGATCTTGGAGCGGAGCGAGTGGTGATCTCCCAAGGGGAGATCTGGTGGGCAGACCTCCCGGACCCCGCGGGGTCGGGTCCGGGGTTCCGTCGGCCCATCGTGGTGATCCAAAGTGACGCGCTGAACCGCAGTCGCATCCAGACCGTGGTGTGTGTGCCGCTGACCAGCAATCTGGCGTGGGCCAAGGCCCCCGGCAACGTTCCCCTCGTTCCCCGCCATACGGGACTCCCCAAAGACTCGGTCGCCAACGTCTCCCAGATCGTGACGCTGGACAAGAATCTCCTGACGGAGCGGACCGGAAAACTACCGCAAGCCCAGCTCGATCTGGTGCTATCCGGGATCGACATCGTGCTGGGGCGATAGTTAGACTGGTCCCCTCCCTCCGTCCCCTCATTCTGGTTTATGACAACCGGCCGCAAGTCCCCTCACTCGGCGCCTGCGGGGAGATGCTCCACGTTGAACCGCTGGCGGGAGGGGTCCCAGACCAGCCGGGAGTTCTTGAGCCAGTTAGCGTCGTCCTGCGTGGGGCAGTCGGTCCGGATGAAAGTGCCCCGGCTCTCGAGGCGCCCGAGCCCCGCCGTCAAGACCGCCCGGAGCACAAAGCAGGCAGCCAGGAGATCCTCTCGCAGCGCCTGGTGCCGCGGGGTGGGCGTCCCGGCGGCCTTCAGCACCGCCCAGATCTCCTCCGCCTCGGACAGCCCTCCGGCCATTCCCTCGCCCGACCTCACGATGCCGGCGCATCGCCAGGCCGCCTCGCGGATGCGCTTTCGAATGGCCTGGAGGTCGGCTCCCCCTGCGCTCGCTGGCGGTCCGGGCGAATCCGCCGGGGCCGGGACGGCAGCACCCGTCGGGGTGGCGAGGGCAAGTCGTGCGGCAGCTTGCCCCGCGATGCGTCCGGACACCAGGCACTCCAGGAGCGCATTCCCGCCCATCCGGTTCGCGCCGTGCAGCCCCCAGACCATCTCGCCACAGGCGAACAGCCCCGGCAGCGCCGTCCGTCCATCCTCATCGGTCCGGACCCCACCCATGCAGAAGTGGCTGCCGGGCGTGATCCGAACCGGCCTGGCTCGGAAATCGAACTTGCACCGCGTGAGGAGGCTCAGCGGATGGACCTTCCAGCGGGCCTCCGGGACGGCGCGGAGATCCATGCGCACGGGACCGGCCTTGGACTCTTCCATGATGAGGGCCGAAAACGCGTCCCGCTTCTTCACGATCGCCTGGTTGATGTCACCCAAGTCGTACTTCGCCAGGAGGTCTTCTCCGGATGGTGTGAGCAGCCGCGCCTCGGCCGGATAGGGCGGGTAGACCATCATGGAGGGGAGCTCGGGCTCGTCCAGGACGATGGGGTAGAACTGCACGAACTCCATGTCCCAGAGGTCGAGCCCCGCCTCGGCGGCCAGCCGGTACCCCTGCCCCAACATCGTGCCCTGATTGTCGTGCTTCGCATAGATGGCCCCGGCCCCGCCGCAGGCCAGAATGACGGCTGACGCGCGGACCTCGCGCGCCCCGCCGGAGAGATCGAAGCCCCGGACACCCACGGCCCGGCCGGACGCCGTGAGGAGTGCGGTGACGCGCACGCCCCGCGCCGCCCGGATCCTCTCTCGGCCAAGGACCAGTTCGGCCACGCGCCGGACCAACGTAGTGCCGGGCATGGTCTCCGGCCGCGGGGATCGAACCATCCACCGTCCGGGGGTCTTGGCGATGTCCAGTCCCAGGGAGCACAGGAACTCAATGGCGGACGGGGCCTGGCGGGCGACCTGCCGGACATACGGAAGATGGTTGAGTCCCTTGCCGATCTGGACCACGAGTCGCACATAGTCGTCCGCGCGATCCGGCGAGGCCGGCCCGGAGAAGGCGCCATTCGACAAGGCGGAATTGGTCCCGGTGCCGATCGGGCCGCGGTCCACGAGGAGCACCTCGGCTCCCGCCTGCTCGGCCGCCAGCGCGGCCGTCATCCCGGCGAGACCCGCCCCGACCACAATCACGTCTGCGTCCATCGTTGCCCCCGGAGACACCAGGAATCCCCCCCCACGTGTCAAGTCACGCGCAAATGATGGATGACAGGTGAAACGCAGTATGCGCCACCCTGCTCGCCTCAATGCCTCTGGCGCGGGCGGCTCCAGTACGTCAGGATCGAGCCGCACAAGGGGAATGTGATCCACACCAGAAAGAGGGAGGCGAAGTCCATCCAGGCGAGCAGCCAGCCCGAGCCGGCCGCACCCGCCGCAATCCCCAGCTCCCAGGCTGTGTAGAAGGTCCCCATGGCCTTCCCCCGCTCTTCGGGCGGCACCCGGTCCGTGGTGAGGGCCATGAGCGCGGGTTGGACGCTCCCGAAGGCGACGCCGAGGATCCCCGCCCCCGCGAGGACCCCGCCCGGCCCCGAGGTCGCGCCGAACACCCCCATGGCCAGGGCGGCCAGCAGCATCCCGGGCAGGATCACGAACGCCCGGCCGCGCCGGTCCGAGAGCTCGCCGGCCTTCGCCCGCACCAGGAGCATGGCCACGGCGAAGACGGTGTAGAAGAGGCCGGGATTCGTGAGGCCCCGCTGAGTGGCGATGATGGGGATGAACGCGACCACGGTTCCGTAGGGCAGATAGAGGAACATGAGGATGGCCGAGGGCAGCAGCGCGGCCCGGCTGAAGAAGTCTCGGGGCAGCGGCAATCCCTGGGCCGGTGCGGGCCTGTTTGCGATCGAGGAGATCATGAGGATGCAGGTGAGGCCGAGCGCGGCGACCCCGGCCGCCGTCAGGAACAGGGCGGAAAACCCGAGCCGGCTCGCCACCACCGGACCGACCGTCGGACCGATGACCAGGCCCACACTGTTGGCGATGCCGAACCAGCCCATGGCCTCGCCGCGCCGCGCGGGTGGGGCCAGCTCCGCCACCACCACGGTGGCCGCCGTGGGGAAGAGGCCCATCCCCATCCCGTGGAAGAGGCGCAGCGCGAGGATGGCGTGGATCGACGACGTGAGGATGTAGCCCAGGGAGGCGAGCAGGAAGATGCCCATCCCCACGAGCAGGATCGGCCGGTTTCCCCGCGTGTCGATCAACCACCCGGAGGGTGGCCGGAGGATCATGGCCATGAAGGCGAAGAGGCCGATGATGAGGCCGATCTGGGCCGAGGTTCCGCCGAGGGCCGCCACGTAGAGTGGCATGACCGGCAGGATGAGGTAGAAGCTGAGGTAGAAGAAACCGGTGGCGAGACAGATCAGGACAAAGTCTCGGCTGAGGAGACAGCTCGGGGCGGCCAGACCCTCAGGCCTGTCCGCCCCGTCGCCGCATGTGCTCAACGCGTCACGTCCACCAGGTCACCCTGGTCGGTGAACTCGAAGGGGTGCGGCCCGCTGACAATCTCGAGATCCGTCCGCTCCTGGATTTCCGGCAGCAGCGCGTCAGACGCGTACAGGTATTCCAGGTCCAGCGTGTTCTTGATCCGGGCCACCTTGGCATCCGGCGGCTCGGTGAGGCCGATGGTCTTGAGCGCCCCCTCGATGGCGTCCTTGTCCGTCTCGAAGATGATGGGCGTCTTGCTCCGCATCGGCGAGAGCCCCGTGAGGGCGTTGGTGTACGTGTAGTGGAAGTTGATCTTGTTGGCCAGCCGGCGCGTGCAGAAATCGGCCAGGCCCATGCCCACCGCGTTCCCGGCCGTCTTCTCCGTCAGATCGCGGACCAGGATGCGGATATACCGCGGGCTCTTGGGCTCCGGGTTGGGGGAGAAGTACATCCGGCCGATGACGTTGGGGTCCATGCCGGTGCCGCTGATCTCCTTCCCCAGCTCGTCCACGATCAGGAGGTGCAAAAAATCGAAGGGGATCCGGCCCAAAAGAGTCCAGGCCTCCTTGAGGAGTTCGGCCTCCGTCTGCTCCAGAACCTCCGTCAACAGGGCCTTGATCCGCGCCGTCTGGTGGCGGACGTTCTCCAGCGCGGCCACGCCGAACAGGATCGGGAGCTTCCCCAGCGAGAAGCGCGCGACCTCGGGAATCGCCTTGGGGAGGCCGACGTCCACGGCCGCCCGGTGGGCCATGACCGCCCCCTGGTGTTTCCCCAGGCCGATCACCAGCATCTTCATCAGGCCGCTCTCGACGTGGGCGCGGAAGTTGGTGTGGGGCTTCACGCGGTTGACCAGGACGATGTGATCCGCCTCGTAGGCGTTCTTGTCCACCAGAACCGGGAACCCCCAGGGCATCCGGCCGATCTCCACCGTCTCCATGGACGAGAGGATCGGGACGCCCATGCTCTCCGGCGTGACGCCGTAGCGGGCCAGGACCTTGAGCTGCCCCTCCGCCGTGGCGCCACCGTGGCTCCCCATGGCCGGCACGATGAACGGCTTCGCCCCCATCTCCCTCAGGCAGTCGCAGGTCGCCTTGAGGATGGTGGCGATATTCGCCACCCCCCGGCTGCCGCCGGTGACGGCCACCCGGGCCCCGGGCTGAAGGCGACCCACGAGGTTCAGCGCGCGAATCTCGGCCGTGACCGCGGCGGCGACATCGGCCACCACGGGCGGGTCGACCCTCTGCCGGATGCGATAC
>JBGPQZ010000186.1:0-6365 GCA_041489335.1 Methylomirabilia bacterium | reverse complement strand
GCGGGGAGGGCCGAGACCTTGCGGCGTCCCCTGCAAGGGCGAGGGCCTTCCCCGCGAACGAAGCGGCGCGAGCGACCGTGTAGCCAACATTTCGCGCCGCTGAGTATATGGCTGCTGACCACTGACAGCGAGATCCCAATCGGCCATAAGTTCATCCTCTTGTGCTGCCTATTGTCCACGAAGTAAAGGGACACAATGATTCCAAAAAACATGGAGATGACTGGCATGGCACTTCCCCTGCTGAACGGTGCACGTAGCTATCTGGGGCGGCCGATGAGCATCGCGCATCCACTCGCATGGTACCCCAAGCAGGCCCATTTATCATATGGTCAGCCACATTACACTAAGAGTCAATCCCAATCTGGGCAGGCCGTCCAGGAAGCCCGGCCGTCTGTGCCATTCTGGGCGACCAGCCCCACGCCCCCAGGAACGCAGGGTGTCCTCGACGGTGATCAGGCCTGCGGCCCGGCGCCGCGTTTGCGTGTTTCCTCCAGCTTCTCGGGGGAGCCGATGTCTTGCCAGTAGCAGCCGTCGGCCCGATAGGCGACGATCCGCTCGCCCTCCCCGGCGAGCCGGAGGTAGGTCCGGGTGATCGGGAAGGCGCCCGTCTCGGTCATCCGGGGGAAGATCGCGGGCTCAATCACGTGGATGCCGGCGAACCCGAGCCTCTCGACTTCACCGGCCGGCTCCCGCGCCCACTCCATGCCCTCGGGCGTCTCCCAGCCGCGGAGGAGCCCGTCTCGGTCGAACAGGAGCTGGCGCGAGCTCGGCCGCTCCTGGACCGCAAGCGTCGCCAGCGCCCTGACCTCACGGTGGAACCGAAGCAGCCCCTCCAAATCAATGTCGCTCAGGACGTCCACGTTGTGGAGGAAGAACGGCCGGCCGTCGTCGAAGAACCAGGCCGCGTTCTTCAGCCCCCCGCCGGTGTCGAGCAGCTCGGCCTCCCGCGTGAACGCGATGCGGAGCCCGAAGTTCTCCTTCGAGGCCAGGAACTCGACGATCCGGTCGCCCAGGTGGAAGAGGTTTACGACCAGCTCGGTGACGCCGGCCGTCCGGAGACGCCGGATCACCCGCTCGATCATCGGGACGCCGCCCACGTCCACCAGGGCCTTCGGGATCGCGTCGGTGAGGGGTCGCAGCCGGCTCCCGACGCCGGCCGCGAGGATCATCGCCTTCATTGCTTCTCTCCCTCTCCCCCCGGGAGAGGGCCGGGGGTGAGGGGGCTCTCCTGCGCCAGGTGGCGCACCTCGACGCTCACCTGATACTTGTCGCGCAGGTGCCGCGCGAGCCGATCGGCGCAGTAGACCGAGCGGTGCTGGCCGCCGGTGCAGCCGAAGGCGACGAGGAGGTCGGTGAAGTTGCGCTCCTGGTAATTCTCCACGGCCTGATCGATCAGCGCGAAGACGTGGCCGAGGAAATCGCGCACGGCTGGCTCGTGCGCGAGAAAAGCGAGCACGGCATCGTCCTTGCCCGTCAGCGTCGCGTACTCCTCGAACCTGCCGGGGTTGGGCAGGGCCCGGCAGTCAAACACGTAGCCGCCGCCGTGCCCCTTCTCGTCGGTCGGCACGCCGTCCTGGTACGAGAAGCTCTGGATCCGGACCGTGAGCTTGAGCGAGGCGCTGCCAAACTGCCGAAGGGAGGAGGACGCGACCAGGCGGTGCCAGACCTCCGTTAACTCGGGCAGCTTGACGGGCAGATCGGCCGTCCGCAGCAGATACTCGAGGTTCCGGACCGCGTACGGGATGCTGGCCAGGAAGTGCTGCTTCCGCTCGTAGAAGCCCCGCAAGCCGTAGGCGCCCATCGCCTGCATGATCCGGATGAGGGCGAAGCCGGGGTAAAAGGTCAGAAAGGCTTGGCGGTCGATCGGCTCCAGCTTCGAGGCGGCGTCGAGGTACCGCAGGACGAGCTCGTCGCGGACCTCGAACGGGAGGTCGGCCTTCGCGTCGAACAGCAGGGACGCGACGTCGTATTGCAGCGCCCCGCGCCGCCCGCCCTGGTAATCGATGAAGAACGGCTCCCCGTCCCGGACCATGATGTTGCGGGACTGGAAGTCGCGGTAGAGGAAGAAGCGCCGCTCGGCTTGGAGCAGGAACTCGGCGAACCGCTCGAAATCGTCCTCGAGCGCCTGCTCGCGGAACGGGATCTTCGCCAGGCGCAGGAAGTAGTACTTGAAGTAGTTGAGGTCCCAGAGCATCGATTGCTTGTCGAAGCTGGACCTCGGGTAGCACACGTCGTAGCGGAGCGTCCGGCCGGCCTCGATCTGGAAGCGCGGCAGGAGCGCGACCACCTGCCGGTACAGGTCGAGCGTCCGGTTCGAGAGTCCGCCTTCGGCGCGGTTCGCCGTGAGGAGCTGGAAGAGCGTCGTGTCGCCCAGGTCTTCCTCCAGGTAGATCCCCCGGTCGAGGTCCTCGGCGTAGATCTCGGGAACCGGCAGGCCGCATCCCCGGAAGTGGCGGGAGAACTCCAGGAAGGCGCGGTTCTCCCGGGCGTCCGGGTTGACGACGCCGATCGCCGTCCGCGACGCCGCCGCCAGCCGGAAGAGTCTCCGCTCCGAGGCATCCCCCTTGAGGGGCACGACGCTCTCGACCGGCTCCCCGAACCTGCGCTCAAACAGCGCCTTCAGCGGTTGGCCAAGCACTGTAGAGGTCACGGCGACGCCACCTCGGAGGCGAGTTTGTTCGGAGGCTTCATCTAGAGGCAGGCGTTATCGATAGATTTCGCGACAATGACCGATGAGGTGAATCGTAAGGAGCAGTTGGCGCCGATCGGCTGCGTAGATATCCGGTAGTCGCCGACCCGCAGCTTGAACACACCTCGCCACTGTCTCCCTCGGAGCGGTTCCGGCGTGATCTCCTCGAAGTGCGCAGCCAACCACCGGACCCGGTCAAGGACACGCTCTCGGACATCCGGAGCAAGGCGATCGAGGTCGCCATTTGAACCCATACCTCTTGGCCACCTCACCGGCGGGAATCCCTCGCTCCCCTTGCCGGCTTGCTCGTAGGCTCCGGGTCAGTCGTCGTTCGACAGTTGCACGAAGAGCCCGCCCCTTATCCGGGTCGCCCAACATCTCTGTCAGCTTGCGCTCGAGGGCCTCCTCCACAACTTCGCGGAACTCCTCAACGGTCATACGCGCCGGGGTCTTCATGCGGTTTGGCTCTCCCCACAACCAGCTCGCCCGGCGACTCGAACGAGGGTCCGTCCCCCCGCTCCTGAGATCCCCACACACGATCCGGTCAGATTGGTAGTATAGTCCACGGCTTTCTCCCGCGCCAAGGACAAACACGAACCGGGGCCGCTCCTTCAACTCGCTAGGTGTTCACAAGGACCGATCTGGGTATTCACCATGCCGATCCCGGCGTTCACGATGGGGTGATTTTCGTGTTCACGATGGACCGGAGCGCGCAGTTGCGGCCGGTGGCGGCCACAACGGGACGGCAGGGGCGCAACCACCGGTAGAGGTTGGGAGCCATAGCGGAATCGCGAGGGGCCCTGGGCGATTGTAGCCCGGTCCTCCAGACCAAGCCGGTCCCCGTTCTGGAGTTATGGCACTCATAGGCCAGGGTCCCGCATTACGCGGTATGAAACCAGTCCCCAGGGTGGACATTTTCGCTGAGCACCGACCTCTTTGTCCCCCTCGGGGACTCCCGAACATGAGAAACCGGCAGCCCCAAGGTGACGGCCGGAGCTGCCGGTTCGCTTTGCGTCCATTCCTGCCGTACGGCCCCCCCCACGAGGTTTACGTCACGAGCAGCATCCCGCTCTTCTTGCTGTACTGCTCCCCCACGAAACACGCCTTGGGGATCATGGCGTGGATGCCCAGGGTGTAATCCACGAGCTGGGTCACGTGGAGGTCCACCGCCATGCTGCAGAAGGCGTAGGCCTCCATCGGATCCATGCCGTAGTACTTGTTCAGGAAGGTGATGGCCTTGCGGACCGCCATCTTCGTCGACTCGAGCAGGTCCGTGTGGATCCCCATGGTCATCCAGTTGGTCGGGGTCGAGGCAAAGGGCCAGTCCACCAACTGCTTGAGGTCCTTCCGCACGGTGATGCGCATGGTCATGTTTCGGTATGCACCCTCCAGGGCGTTCAGGTTCACCTCGCCGTGCCCTTGGGCAAGGTGGGAGTCGCCAGTCTTGAGTCCCGCCCCCTTGATCCACACCGGCAGGTAGAGCACCGTCCCGGCTGTGATGTCCTTGTTGTCCATGTTCCCGCCGTGTCGGCCTGGGGGCACATTGCTCCACATCCCGGCATCCGGCAGCTCCACGCCGATGGTGCCCGGGAAGGGGTTGATGGGGATCTCGATGCCCGGCGCGAACTCGAACTTCATCCGCTTGAGATCCACCCGGTACCAACGCACCTTCCCCTTCGGATACTCGTCCACGAGCAGTCCGAGCTTGGCGAAGGAGGCCTCGGGATTCAAGTTGAAGCCGTAGGCGGTCGGAATGATCTCCAGGATCTCGATCTGGAGGGCATCGCCGGGCTCGGCTCCGTTCACGTAGATCGGCCCGGTCAGGTGGTGGTGCCCCGCCCCCCGCTTAAGCTTCTTGGCGCCCGTGAGCGTGTCCGGGTAGGTGTAGGCTTCCGGCGTCTTGTCCTGGACCTCCTTGAAATACCGCATCCAGTCGTTGATGTCGGTGCCGGGAACCATCTGGCCCATGAGGTGCGTCCCCGTCTCGACCTCCACGACGTCACCGGAGTTGATCTCCATGACGGGCTTCGTGGAGTTATCCCAGTATCCGTCGGTCGAGGTGTGCGGGTTGCACCCCAGGACCCGGTACTTCCCGCCCGCCTCCGTGCGTCCGAGATCGATTGCCGTCGCAGTCTGGAAACTCAGGCCGCCCAGGGCCGCCGCCCCCCCGAGCGTTGCGCCGTACTTGAGGAACTCCCGTCGATCCACCCCGTCCTTGTCCTCGTCTCTTCGGAACGCCTCGTCGTGCTCCATGGTCGCCCTCCCTGGCCCCAGCGACACCTTGGGGCATCTCGACATGCCGCATAACAGCAGCAGGGGAATGGGTCGGGGTTCGAGTAGGTGACAGGGGATGCTGCCTGACCAGGAACTTCGTGCTGACGGCAGACTCCCCCCGGGGGGTGGGGGGCTGCGGCCCGTCGGAAGGAAGAGATCCCTCGCCTGTGTCATCGCCTCAGCCTCCAACGAGGACCTGGAGATGAAAGGCGTCTCTCTCGAACTATTGATCCTTGCCTAACTAATGGAACGAGTGTACCCTTGCATGCATGAGACCAAACGGCAGCCCCGCAGATCTGGAAGCGCGGCGGCGCCGGGCCGTCGCCCTCCTCGCCACGGGGCTCGGGGTGCGCGAGGTCGCCCGGCAGATTGGCTGCTCCCCCGCTTCGGTCAGCCGCTGGCAGGCCGAGGTGCGGAGCCGCGGCCCCGACGGGCTGCGGCCGAAGCCGGCACCCGGGCGGCCGCCCCGCATCACGGCCCGGCAGCGCGCCAAGCTGCTGAAGCTGCTCCTCAAGGGGCCTACCGCCCACGGCTTCAGCACCGAGCTCTGGACCTTGCCGCGGGTCGCCACGGTGATTGCCCGGACCTTCGGGGTCACCTACCACCCCGCGCACGTCTGGAAGATCCTCCGCGGCGAGGGCTGGAGCTGTCAGAAGCCGGAGCGCCGGGCGAAGGAGCGGGACGAGGTGGCGATCCAACGGTGGCGAACCGAGGCCTGGCCGCATATAAAAAAACGCCCGTCGCGCCGGTAGGGCCCTCGTCTTCCTCGACGAGAGCGGCTTCATGCTCCAGCCGGTGGTCCGCCGCACCTGGGCCCCGCGGGGCCAGACCCCGGTGCTCCGCCAGTGGGACCGCCGGGACCGCCTCTCGGCGATCAGCGCCCTCACCGTGGCCCCGCGCCGCCGCCGGTTCGGCCTGTACTGGGCCCTCCATCGCCACAACATCCGGACCGCGGAAGTGCTGCACTTCCTCGCGGCGCTCCGGCGCCACCTCCCCCACGGCTTCACCCTCATCTGGGATCGGAGTCAGCCCCACCGGGCGGCGACCGTGCGGGACTGGGTCGCCGCCCGGGCCCCGCGGATCGTCGTGGAGTGGCTCCCGGCCTATGCCCCGGACTGCAACCCCGCCGAGCAGATCTGGGGACACACCAAGTACGGAGATCTCGCGAACTTCGCGCCGGCCGATCTCGATCACCTGGAAGGCACGGTGTTCACGTCGTTTACCCACACCCGCGGTCAGCGTGCGCTCCTCGCGGCGTTCTTCCGAGCGGCCGGCTTACGGATCTGATGTGTATCATTACTTACGCAAGGATCAATAGATCGAGGATTTAGGGCAGCCGAATCCCGAGTCGTGGTCGTGAAGACAAACTATACTGACGGTTGCGCATGAGACTCGGAATCTG
>JBGPQZ010000185.1:0-6392 GCA_041489335.1 Methylomirabilia bacterium | reverse complement strand
CCCGGCAATTGGTAGCGCTTGCAGAATTCCTGGATGGCCGCCTCCAACATCCAGAGGTGGCAGTGGTTGTTGATGTAGATCTGCTTGCGGAAGCCGTCGTTCCACAGCCCCAGCATCACGTCGATCATCAGCTCCCGGACGACCGACTCGCGGAGGATCACGGTCCCGGGCATGCCCATGTGGTGGTAAGGGTGCCCGCCATACATCAAGGGGGGAAGGGCCAGGTTGACCGGGGTTCCGCGCTTCTCCGTGTAGCGTCGTACCCCCTCACAGATCATGCTCACGTAGAGGGTGTCCGCCGCGCTCACCATGTGCTGGCCGTGGTTCTCGGTGCACCCCACCGGGATCAGCACGATGTCATTCTTCCGCCGGTTGGCTTCCACCTGATGGCGCACCGTGGTTTGGATGTAGGCCCCGGCCTTCGCCCACTCGCAGGGGGAGGGGACGCCGTATTCCCTCAACCAAGCATCGATTTGCGTGTCGCTGGCCTCCCAGATCTCCTTCTTCAGGTGTCCAACGGCGTTGTCCTCGAACCAGAGATCGGGCTGCTTCGTGGCGAGGAGCCCTTTGGGTGTATGGATGTTCATTGTGAACCTTCCTCCTACCCGTTCCGTCTCAGGCGGATGAGACGGGGGCGGGTGCGGGGTTAGCGCGGCTTCACCAGGATCTTGCCGTCGGTGCGGCTGCCGGACTGCTTGATGGCATCCACCACGTTCTCGAGCGCGAAGCGGGCGGTGATGATCTTCCGGTTGTCGATGGCCCCGCTGGCCATGAGGCGGATGACGTTGGGGAAGATCTCGTCGCCCGAGTGGCCCTGCGACCCGAAGAACTGGGCGTGGCGCACCTGGAACTGATCCAGGTAGACGGGAACCCGGTCGGCGGCCCGGCCGACCTGGGCGATCTTGCCGTTGACCGCCAGGGCCCGCTCCATCTCGGGGAAGGTGAGGGCCGGGACCCCCGCCGCCTCCAGTTGGAAGTCCGCCCCCTCGCCGTGGGTGAGGTCCATGACCACGTCGGAGGGCCGGGTCCCCTGCTTGACCAGGGCCACCGGGTCGAAGACGTGGGTCGCTCCCATGGCCGCGCAGAGCTTGCGCCGCTCCTCCATCGTCTCAAAGGCGATGAGCTTGGCGGCGCCCGAGGCCTTGATCAGGCCGATGGCGGAGAGGCCGATGCAGCCGCCGCCGTACACCACGACGTAGGCCCCGGGCTTGAAGCCGCCGCCGCGGATGAAGACCGCGTTGTAGGCGACGCAGGTCGGCTCGACCGTGGCCCCCAGGTCGAACACCGTCTCGGGGTCGGGGTACCGCTCGGAGAGGGCGTCCAGCTTCCAGCAGAACTTGCTGCCGACGGCGATGTACTCGGCGAAGGCCCCGTCGATGGTGAAGCCGATCTCCTCCAGGTTGGTGCACTGGTTCGGGTAGCCGTTGCGGCAGGGCTTGCACTCACCGCACCAGATCATCTCCTCGGCCGTGACCATGTCGCCGACCTTCAGGTCCCTGACCTCGCTCCCCACCTCCTGCACGACTCCCGAGAATTCGTGGCCGGTGGCGCAGGGGAGCTTCATCAGCCCCGGGTACATCACGTAGCCCTGGGCGTCGGTCTCGTACATGTGGATGTCCGAGCCGCAGACGCCGCAGGCCTTGACCTTGAGCAGGACGTCCTTCGGCCCGATCTTCGGGACCGGGATCTCCTTGAGCGTGAGGCTGGGGGCCTTGTACACGCTGTTGCCGGTGACGGCCTTCCCCGTCTGCTTCTCGAACTGGCTGACGACGTACCCCGGTTTCGGATCCCACTTGGCTTCCAGCATGAGCGCCTTCATCTAACCCCTCCTTGATCGGCTGTTTGCCCCTGCGGCGAACCCCCGAAATATGCGGATGACATGCGCCCGGGCGCGTCCGCGAGGCCGGACTCCCAGGACCGCACTGTACTACTGTCGTCGCGAGAACCGACCGCTGTCAAGGGGGGAGTCGGCCGGGGCCAAGTTTGTTCCGTTTGCGTAACGTTAACGCTAACAGGATCGCCGGGTCGGCGGGAGAGAAATGGGCCGCGTCGGAGAGGCAGCGCTTGCGCCGTCTCGGCATATGGGCTAACGTATACCGCCCGGGACCCGCCGCGGACTGGGGTAGGTGTCCACGCGTCTGCTGACTCTCACCGAAGGGTCCCGCCCCGCGGCCAGGCCGGATCGGGCAGGACACGTCGGCGGACCCCCCGCTCGTAGGCGTCCGGCGCAACCGGCAGTCCCTGAAGGAAAGGTTTGGGATTTGATGGCCAAGGGCTGTTGGCAGGTGACCAATGGCCAATCAACGGAGTACGCAGCCTTTTTCGCCAGTAGCCGAGGAGGAGGTTCTCATGCCCATTGATCCGGCGTTGAAACGGGACCTGCAAGAGAAGGCGGTCCGGGTCCGCAAGATGATCCTGGAGGCCGTGGTCGCGGCGGGGGCGGGTCACGTCGGCGGCCCGCTCTCCATGGTGGAGACCGCCGTCGCCCTCTACTTCACGATGCTGCGCGTGGATCCCAAGAACCCGCAGTGGCCGGACCGGGATCGCTTCGTCCTGTCCAAGGGGCACTCCTGCGTGGCCCTCTACGCCGTGCTGGCCCTCAAGGGGTTCTTCCCGCCGGAAGAGGTCAACACCTACGACGCGATCGACTCCCGCATGCAGGGCCACCCGGACATGACCAAGACCCCGGGGATCGACATGGCTTCCGGCTCGCTGGGAACGGGCGCGAGCCCGGCGCTGGGGATGGCTCTGGGCGCGAAGCGCCTGGGGAAAGACTTCCACACCTGGGTCCTGCTGGGGGACGGCGAGATCCAGGAAGGGCAGGTCTGGGAGATGGCCTGGGTGGCCGACTACTACAAGGTCGACAACCTAACGGCCATCGTGGACTACAACAAGGTCCAGCAGTTCGGGTTCCCGAAGGACGGGAATCTCCGGCACCGCGTGAATCCGCTGACCCAGGTGGCCGACAAGTGGCGCGCCTTCGGCTGGCACGTCCTGGAGGTCGACGGCCATGACTTCGACGCCCTGATCGCCGCCATGGAAGAGGCGAAGGCGACGAAGGGCCGCCCCACCTGTATCATCGCCCACACCGTGAAGGGGAAGGGGGTCTCCTTCATGGAAGGGGACTACAACTGGCACGCCAAGGTCCCGAACAAGGACGAGTTGGCCCGGGCCCTGGCCGAGCTCGAGGCGCAGCGGCCGCGATAAGACTCGAGGCGTCGCACCACTTGCACACTGAGCGGCCCGCCGGGCATTCCCGGCGGGACGATGGAGGATCCTGATGGGAAAGATGGTCGAATTGCGGGCGGCCTGGGGCGACACCCTGCTGGAGATGACCAAGACCCACCCCAACCTCATGGTCTTGGACGGGGATCTAGCCAGCTCCACCATGGCCCAGACCGTCGCCTACAACGCCCCCGACTTCTTCATGAACATGGGCATCGCCGAGCAGAACATGATGGGCGTGGCGGCCGGGATGGCCACCGTCGGGCTGATCCCCTGGATCAGCACCTTCGCCTGCTTCCTGACGAGTCGGTCCCTGGATCAACTGCGCATCAGCGTGGCCCAGCCGAAGCTCTCCGTCAAGCTGGGCGGCGCCTATAGTGGCATCCTCACCGCCAAGACGGGCAAGACGCACATCGACGTGGAGGACATCGCCATCATGCGGGCCATGCCCAACATGGTGGTCGTGGCGCCGGCGGACGCGGTGGAGGTCCGCCTGGCCACGCTGGCCCTCACCGACATGCCGGGGCCGGCGTACCTCCGGCTCACGCGCGACGCCACCCCGGTCATCTTCGGTGACGACTACAAGTTCGAGTTCGGCAAGGTCGTGCCGCTGCGCGAAGGGAAGGACGTCACCATCTTCGGGACGGGTGTGCAGACGGTGCGCGCCCTGGAGGCGGCCGACCTGCTGGCCCGGGATGGGATCAGCGCCCAGGTCGTGCACGTGCACACCCTGAAGCCGATCGACGTGGAGGGGGTCGTGGCCGCGGCCCAGCAGACGGGCCGGGTGCTCACCACGGAAGACCACACCATCATCGGCGGCCTGGGTGGCGCGGTAGCCGAGATCCTGGGGCAGCATCACCCCACCCCGATGAAGATTCACGGACTGCAGGACTGCTACGGCGAGTCCGGGCCGAACGACGCCATGCTGGAGAAGTACGGCATGACGCCCAGGCACGTCGCCGAGGCGGCCAAGGCCCTCTTGCAGAAGGCGCGGTAGCCGACCCCTGCGTGGCCTCGGGGCATTTCGGAGCCCTCTGCCTCGGCCTCTCCCCGGCCCCAAAGGGTATCCGGGGAGAGGCCGAGGGAGAGGGGTTCTGGCGATCGCAGTCATTTTTGTCTCGCCCCCACGAGAGCCGTCCGGTAGTATGAAGGTCGGAATCACATGATGCCCCCGCTTGATGAGGAGGCCGTCCCATGCTCGTGAGATTCCACGGGGTCCGCGGCTCCATCCCCACCTGCGACCTCCGCACCTGGCAGCACGGTGGCAACACCCCCTGCGTGGAATTCGAAACCCCGGCAGGACACCGGATCATCCTGGACGGCGGGACGGGCCTCCGCCCCCTCAGCCAGACGCCCGCCTGGGGCGGCGAAGCCGTCCCGATCCACGCCTGCTGTTTCCTCTCCCACTACCACTGGGATCACATCCAGGGCCTGCCCTTCTTCACGCCGCTCTACGACCCGCGCAACCGGTTCGAGTTCTTCGGCCCGCAACCGGACGGCGACCTGGACATGAAGTCGGCGCTGCAGGGCCAGATGCTCCGACCGTATTTCCCTGTGGACCTCTCCCTCCTGGTCGCGGCGCAGGCCTTCACCGTGATCGCGCCGGGCCAGCGCCTGGCGGTGGAGGATGCGATCGTGGAGGCGGCGCGCCTCAACCATCCACAAGGCTGCCTGGGTTACCGCATCGAGACCGCGGAGGGCGTGGTGACCTACGCCAGCGACAACGAGCCGGGCGACGCGGCGGGCGACGCGGCGGTGCGCCACCTGGCGCGGGGGGCGGATGTCCTGATCTACGATGCCCAGTATTCGCCGGCCATGCTGCGGAAGCGCAAGGGCTGGGGCCACAGCACCTGGCAAGAAGGAGTGGCGGTGGCGCGGGACGCAGGGGTGCGCTGTCTGCTGCTCTACCATCACGACCCGGACTCGGATGACGGTATGGTGCGGCGTTTCGTCCGGCACGCACGGGAGCACTGGCGGGAGACCTGGGCGGCCGCAGAAGGGATGCAGGTCCACTGCGAAAGCCCGGTGGTGCGGATCGAAACCACCAACCCCCGCATCGGACCCCGCATGGCCCACCGGCTTCCCGTCCGCCTGCGCGCACGCCGGCCGGATGGGACCTCCGCGGAAATGGAAGGGCTGCTGGTCAATCTGACCGTGAAGGGGACGTACGTGGTGGTGCCAGAGGCCGTGGAGGTGAGCTCGGAGGTTGAGATCTGCCTGGATGAAGAGCAGCAGGAGAGCGCGGCCATGGCCGGCACCGTGGTCCGGGTGGATGTGGATCGGGAAACCGGGCAGCCCGGCCTCGGCATCGTCTTCGGCCTGGAAGAGCTGGGCATGCGCCGCTCATCCCAGAACCCGGACTCCGCCCGCCCCTCCGGCAGCGCCCCCGCCTGATCGGTGCCGTCCTACAGGTGTCCTGTTCCCTGGCCGCGCGTGCCGCGGATCCGCCGCTCGCCTCAGGCGGCCGTGAGATACTCGACGGCCGACTTCCACATCAGGTAGAACGAGGTGGCGCCGGGGTCCTGGTGGCCCACGGTCCGGTCGGCCAGCCAGGAGGCCCGGCCGATCTTCGATTTCAGGGGGATGGTGGCCTTGAGTCCCTCCTCGGCGGCGGCCAGCGAGCGCGTGAGCGCCGCCTCCAGCGACGATCCGTCGGCCGCGGCCGCCTTCAGCGCGGCCACGGTGGGGACCAGCGCGTCCAGGACCGTCTTGTCGCCCAGCGCGGCCTTGCCCCGTTCCTGGATCCCCGTCGCGGCGGCCTCGAGCATCTTCGCCAGCTCGGCGAGGCCGATCTCCTGTAGCCCCTTGGCCTCGCGGCCGGCGCGCATGCCGGCGGTCGCCAACAGCGCCCCGATCGTCGAGGCGGCGGTCCCATTGAAGGTGAGGCCGCTCTTGGTGACGATCGTGCCGATATCCTGATCCTTCCACTCCGGGAGGGCTCCGCGGATGGCCCGGAAGCCGATGGCCATGGTAACCCCCTGGTCCCCGTCGCCCACGGCCCCGTCCAGTGCGCACAGGTAGTCCTTGTGTCCCTCCATCTCCGTCGCGATCTTTTCCAGGATGGCGATCAGGTCGCCGCTCGTAATGGTTGTCCGCATATCACACCTGCACCACGAACGGGGTGGAGGCCGGGGCGTCGAGGAGCACCTTCAGCTCGGCGTCCAGTT
>JBGPQZ010000184.1:0-6399 GCA_041489335.1 Methylomirabilia bacterium | reverse complement strand
CTTGGCAGCCCAATCGCGGCTGCTGCCGGACCCATATTCGGCACCGGTGAGGATGACAAGCGGCACTCCCTCGGCTTTGTATTTCATGGCCGCGTCATAAATGCTCATCACCTGGCCATCGGGCAGATGGCGCGTCACGCCTCCTTCGGTTCCCGGCGCCAAATGGTTTCGAATGCGAATATTGGCGAACGTGCCGGGGGTCATGACTCGATCGCCCCCCACTACGCGGCCAGCGCCTTGGCCAGGGCCGGCGGGACCGGCACCGGCACCACCGGGGCCTGGGTGAACCGCGCCACCAGTTCGTCCGTGTTGCCGACCTTCATCCGCTCGAACATCTCGCGGAACATCTCCTCCAGCGAGGCCATGAGGACCTCCTGGATGTCGGCCGGCAGGTTCCAGAAGCGCTCCTTCATCCCCGCCCAGACCTTCTTCCGGGTCGTGTAGATGAACTGGGCCTCGGTCTGGTCGGGCTTCCGCTCGCTCGCGTGGTGGGCGAAGACATACGCCCGGATCTCATCCTTGACCTCCTGCGGCAGCCGTGGGTGGTCGAAGATGAGGTTGTTGAAGCCCAGGGCCAGGTGGATCTCCACCGTGCCGCTCTCCGGAAACTTGCCGAAGTAGTCCATGGGAAGCGTGGAGGCCCCGTGTTGCACCGCCCCGGCCAGGCCGAACTCTTCGCGACAGACCCGCGAGATGTGGCGGAGCGTGTCGAAGGCCACCGGCACCCTGGCCAGACTCCCGTCCGGCAGGACCTTGCCGCCGTGGTAGGTCCCCGAGTTCACGCTGACCTTGGTGATGCCGGCCTCGCCCCCACCGGCCGCGAGCGCCTTGGGATAGGTCGCCATGAACGCCCGCAGTTCGTCCGGCGTCGTGTTGTGGGCTCCCACCTCCCCGATCTCCGCGCCGACCGAAATCGTCACCCCCGCCGGCTCGAGCGCGCGCACCAGGCGGGTGAAGCGCGCAGTGAGCTCGGCGTTCAACCGCTGCTGGTCCGTGAGCGTGGGGAGCGAGAGGTCCACGATGGTCGAGGCGTCGATGTCGATGTTGAGGAAGCTGGCCGCGACCTGCTCCCGGATCACGTCGCAGAGCCGCTGGAACTCCTTGGCGGGATGCTTGGCGTAGTTCCCGGCGTTGATCTGGTCGTGATCCGCCTGCAGGAAGATCGGTCCCGCGTGACCTTCCCGCAGCGCCGCGGCCAGGACGGCCGCGGTGTATTCGGCCGGACTCTGCGCCGCGTAGATCGACTCGGCCGGGGCCTGCTCGAAGATCAGGAGGGACGCCCCCATCTTCCGGGCCGCGCGGAAGGCCGCGCGCGTGGTCTGATAGGTCCAGCCGCGGAGGTTCATGGCCGGAACCGTCCGGTCGGCCCACTGATCCCGGCCGCGGGCCGCATAGAGCCCCTGGATGGATGCCGGCACCAATCCGGCGGCGCAGGCCGCCTCCCGAATCGCCCAGACGGCCGGCTGGCGCGTCTCGGGCTCGGCCAGGGCGGCGGCGCGGGCCCAGCGGTCCAGCATCTCGGCGGGCGGCCGGGCCCCCTGTGGCAGCCCAGGCTTCGGTTTGGCAGATAGGCCGAGCGACTTCAGATCGGCCACGAGTTCCGGCAATGTCATGGTCTGCATTCCGAGAATCCTCCATCTTGCCACTGCGCCAATCGAATTCGAGGCGGAAACGGGAGGGGAGAATACCACACACCCCCACCCGACGCAAAAGGCCTTGCCCGGGCCGCATCGCATCGCTTCCCTGCCCTGACGCTGTGGTGTGTCGGCCATGGGAATGCTTGCGATGCGTTTCCCGCTACCCCCAACCGGAGCGTGGACTTCGTTTCCCGCTTCCCCTGTTGACAGGCTCGCAGATATGAGGCTAGCCCGAGTCGAAAGGCGCCAAGGCCAAGTTTTGCCAGGTTAAGCAGATACGCAACGTCCTCGTGAAGTACAAGCTGGCGGGCGGAGGAGAGGAATATGGATTCGATATGAGATCATCGTCTCTTGGAGCAACGAGGGCCAGGGTTCATTTCAGAGGTGCCGGAACTGGCCGGATGCGCGCTGATGGGGCAACCTACCAGGAGGCGATTGCCAATGTCGAAATCGTGATCACGGAGCGGATCGAGACAGCCACCGAACTTGGCCGCCCTATCCCGGAGCCGAAGGACCGACTGGTTCTTGCGTAGCGCCTCCCAATCCGTCCTCATCGAAACTTGTCCATCCGCCGGCCCCCGCCCGCCTGCTCTGCGTGCCCCTCCCCCGCGCCGTTACCTGAACGCCCCTCGGCTTCGGGATAACCGTGATAACCGCGCTACGTCTCGTTCTGCTTTCCGCGTAATCCGTTTCGCCAGGTCCGATGTGATCGGCCGCCGCGAGCGCCAATCCCCGATGCCTCAGGGTCCACACCCGGTGCGCACCTGTGTCCGAGCGGGGGTCCCTCCACCTTTTCTTTCCTGTTGACAGCCGCGTCCGGGGTGCCGGATACCCCCCGTCATCCCGGGGGCGTGGCCTCTCATCTCACCATCACCTCGTCCGAGGCTGGGCTCAAACGATAGGCCGGGTCCCCGCCGGGGTTGCGGCGCGGCCGGCGGCCTGATCGTCGCGCAGTCCCCGAAAGGCGAATTCCTATGCCAGCACTGTGGCAGCGATGAAATGCCGCGAGCTGGGCGGCCGCGGCGGCATCCCCCACCTCTCCGCGGTGCGGGAATTTCTCGAGACCCACGACCGGCAGGACATCGCCCGCGCCTTGGGCTGACGGCGCCCGGACCCGCAGGAACGGAACCGGCCGGCGCTCTCACAAGCCTCCTCCGTCGCGACGGCATGTGGGAGGACGCGGAAGCGCAACAGGTCCACGAAGCCCCGGATGACATCTTCACCCGTAGCTTCTCGATCCGCTACTCGGACGATTTCAGAATGCGCGCCGATGCCTCACAAGCCGAGAAGAGCCAATCGAGGTCCTCGTCGGTATGCGCGGTTGATAGGGCGCCCAGGCCGTGCATGACGTAGACGCGCTGGAGCAGGAGGGCGAGCTTGAGGGCCTTCTCGCGGCGCACCACGTCGCACACGGCGGGGTCCCAGACCTGCTCGGGCGATGTGAAGGCCACATCCTCCCGGTGCGGGAAGTGGACCATCCCCACGGAACTATCCGGGACTACCGCGTTCCCATCGCCCGTGCATCGCACCAGGACCCCTTCCCGGGCGAACGCCTCCTCCACCCCGCGCCGCATCCGTTCCCCCAGGGCCCCCAGCCGCGGGTAGATCTCCTTGTCGTGCCGGGCGAGGTGTTCCACCACCATCTTCCCCGCCAGCATGGAGGCCGGATGCGCCGAGAAGGTGCCCCCGTCGAATTTCACCCGCTTCTGGCTCTCCGGGCTGCAGAGCCGGAGGATCTCCCCCCGGCCCGCCACGGCCGCCACCGGCATCCCTCCCCCCGCGATCTTGGCGTAGGTCGAGAGATCGGGGTGGATCCCATAGAGCTGGTGCACCCCGCCGGCGCAGAAGCGGAAGCCGGAGATGATCTCGTCGAAGATCAGTACGGCGCCGTAACGGTGTGTGAGCTCGCGGGCGGCACGGAGGTACTCGGGCTCTGCGGGCATGAATCCGCCCATCCCCATCCACGGTTCCACGATGAAGCAGGCGATCTCATCCCCGTGGCGTCGGAACTGCGCGGTGAGGTCCTCCGGGTCGTTGTAGCGGGTGAGAAGGATCTTGTCGATAATGTCCTGGGAGAGACCTTCGGTCTCCGGATGATCGAACCCGCCCTTGAAGGACACCCCCTTGAACGCGAACGGCTGCCCTCCCTGCCATCCCCCTCCCACCTTCAGGATGTAAGACCGTCCCGTGTGGCCTCGGGAGAGCATGACGGCATAGAGGGTCGCCAGCGAACCGCTGGTGGTGAACCGGACCTTCTCCGCACCGATCTGCCGGAGGAGAACCTCCGCAAAATCGATCTGGATGCTGTCGGTGATGCCGCTCTGGAGCCCGAACCCTCGGGAGAGATGCTCGATCAGCGCATCCGTCACGATCTGCGGGTTGTGGCCGAGGATGTTGGTGTAATGCCCCTGCCAGAAATCGAGGATCTCATGACCGTCCATGTCCCAGACCCGGGATCCGGCCGCCCGGACGATCCGAAAGGGAGCGGGCTCGAAGAGCCGGAATGTGTGGCTCCCCCCGCGGATGAGGACACGCTCCGCCCGCTCCTGCTCGGTCCTGGCATGTGGATACTCGGAAAGGTAGCGCTCGCTCAGATGTGCCAGCAGCTTTTCGTTGTGGCTCATGGCCTCTCCTTTCCCGGCGCCCCAGTGTAGCGCCGCGTTCGGTGCGGCACAAACGCCCGTCGGGCTGTCGGATGCCATGCGCGGCGGAGGATTACGGGGATTCGTCGGTACCGACGAGCACTGATCTCGTGGCGCCCTTCACGGAAGAACACCGACGGGGATCTGGTGGACTTCCATCCGCATCTCCACGGGCTGGGGTCGGCCGGGGTCTTTTTGCCAGATCAGCAACGGTAGGATGCGCCCCGAGGTCGGAGCCATTCTCTCCGTGCACGACCGGCTGTTGTGCCTGGGTCCGCAGATTGGCGTGGGGATGGCTGGACTATCTCGAAAGGACTGCATGACCCCGTTCACGCTCCAGGCCTTAGCGTACCTCGGGTGTTCGTCGGCCTACTCGACTCCCATGATCAGGCGAGGAAGAAACAATGCCAGGCCGGGCCAGTAGGTGGTGATTATGATGACCGGGAGGCTGCCAAAGACCATGAAGACCGTCGCCGGCCAAATCATTTTGTCGAAGCTGCAATTGGCCATCCGCCCGCCCAGGTACAGGATGGGAGCACAGGGGGGTGTCACGTTCCCCAGCCCGAGATTTGTCCCCAGGATGGCAGCAAAATGGTAGGGGCTGACGCCGATGTGTTTCATGAGCGGCAGCAGGAGGGGCGCCGACAGGAGGGTGCCGCTGAAATCATCCATGAGCATGCCGATGATGATGAGGAACACGTTGACCATGACCAGGATGACGTAGTAGTTCTCCGAGACGCCTGTCATCGTCTTGATGAGCCGTTGCGGGACGTTGAGCATGATGTAGATCCGGCTGAGCATCATGACGAAGAAGAGCATCAGGATGACCACCCCGGTGGTGGTCGCCGTGGTGAAGAGGGTGCGGCCCAGCTCTCTCAGGGTCAGCGTCTTGTAGATGACGAAGCCCACGAAGACGGTGTAGATCACTGCCAGCGTGGCGGCCTCGGTGGGCGTGGTGAATCCGCCGTAGATCCCCACCATGATGATCAGGGCCCCCATCAGACTGAAGGTGCCCCGGAAGATGGCCTGCCCCACCTCGCAGGTCTGCTGCCAGAGCCCCACCCAGGGGTAGACCTTGATCGTGGGGATCTTGCGGCACATCCACCAGTTGATGATGACATAGATCAGCATCGAGAGGATCCCGGGCCCGACGGTGGACAGGAAGCAGGCCCCCACCGACAGGCGGGCGACCCACGCATACAGGATCATGGGGACGCTGGGCGGGATGAGTTGCGCCAGGACGGAGGAGACAGTGACCAGCCCGGCCGCATGCCCCCGGGGATACCCCTCGGCTTCCATGCGGGGGATCATGATGCTGCCGATGGCCGCCACGGCCGCCGAGCAGAGACCGGCGATGGCCCCGAAGATGGCGGTGGCCACCACCGTGGCCCCTCCCAGCCCGCCCCGGAACCTCCCCACCAGGGCGAGGGCGATTTTGACCAGCCGGTCGGCGATCCCGGATGAGCCCATGAGTCCCCCGGCCATGATGAAGAAGGGGACCGAGAGCAGGGTCAGCGAGTTCAAGCCGAAGAAGGAGATGGGCAAGAGAAACTCGAAGCTGAAGCCGTGCAGGACGACCAGGAACAACACCGCGGCCATGAAGCAGAACGGGATCGGCACGCCCAGGGCAAGGAGAACAAGGAGGATAGTCAGGTCAATGACGATGTCCACGGCTGGTTACTCCACCCCGGAGGGCATGCTGACGGGTGCCAGGCCCAAAGCCTGACGGATGTTGTCCACTAGCTCCACGAGGAAGTAAAAGGACATGAAGAGGGCACCGACGAAAATACTGCTCTGGGCGTAGACCATGGGCAACTGGAGCACGGGGGAGCGCGCCCACTTCTGAATGCCCCAGATGAAGAACGTGTAGCCCCAGTACGACATGATGCCGGCCAGCACCAGGGTGATGAGGCTGGCGGCGCATTTCGCCATGGCATAATGCCTGGGCTGCCTGAGGACGAGGTGAATCAGCTCGGTCTTGATGTGAGACCGCTCGTAGGTGCCATAGATGGCCCCCGCGAAATAGAGCCAGAAGGCAACCAGAGTGGCGATCTCCTCGACTTCCATGCCCGGGTAGTGGAAGATATAGCGCATCAGGACCGCGCCGAAGACGAGCAGAG
>JBGPQZ010000183.1:0-6413 GCA_041489335.1 Methylomirabilia bacterium | reverse complement strand
CGCCGATGTGGACCAGGAATCGGTGCAGCGCAACCGGGTCCTGAGCCTCGGCCGCCGCCTGGAGAAGGTCCTGCCGTCCTTCGGCAGATCCTCGCGACAGACGCCTCCCGCCTCCAAATAGCGGCCTCGGCTCCCGCCGAAAGCCGGAACGCCCCGCGAGGGTCTCTCGCGGGGCGTTCCGGGCGAAGGCCGATCCCCCTCCCTAGATGTCGAAGTAGAGCATGAACTCGTAGGGGTGCGGGCGCAGGCGGACGGGATCCACCTCTCGCTTGCGCTTGTAGTCGATCCAGGTGTCGATGGCATCCTGGGTGAACACGTCCCCCTTCAGCAGGAACTCCTGGTCGCCCTCCAGGGCCAGGAGCGCCGCGTCCAGCGAGCCCGGCACCGAGGGCACGTCCTTCAGCTCTTCCGGCCCCAACTCGTAGATGTCCTTGTCCAGCGGCTGGCCCGGGTCGATCTTGTTCTGAATCCCATCCAGGCCCGCCATCAACATGGCCGAGAAGGCCAGGTATCCGTTACAGCTGCAGTCCGGGAAGCGGACCTCGACGCGCTTCGCCTTCGGGCTCGGCGAGTACATCGGGATGCGGATGGCCGCGCTGCGGTTCCGGCTGGAGTAGGCCAGGTTCACCGGGGCCTCGTAGCCGGGCACGAGCCGCTTGTACGAATTGGTGGTGGGCGCCACCAGGGCGCAGAGCGCCGCGGCGTGCTTCAGGATCCCGCCGATGTACCAGAGGGCCAGGTCCGACAGGCCGGCGTAGCCGCGGCCCGCGAAGAGGGGCTGGCCGCCCTTCCATAGGCTCTGGTGGCAGTGCATCCCGCTCCCGTTGTCGCCGAAGATCGGCTTGGGCATCAGGGTCACGGTCTTGCCGTGCCGCCGCGCGACGTTCTTGACGATGTACTTGTACCACATGAGGTGATCGGCGATCTTGGTCAGCGAGTTGAACCGCATGTCGATCTCGGCCTGGCCCGCCGTGGCCACCTCGTGGTGCTGGGCCTCGACCCGGATGCCCACCTGCTCCATGGTGAGGACCATCTCGGTGCGCAGATCGGTCATGCTGTCCGTGGGGGGCACGGGGAAGTACCCCTCCTTGTAGCGCGCCTTGTAGCCCAGGTTCGGGTTCTCCGCCCGGCCGGTGTTCCACTGTCCCTCGGTCGAATCCAGGAAGTAGTAGCTGCTGTTCGGCGTGCAGTCGTAGCGGATGTCGTCGAAGATGAAGAACTCCGCCTCGGGTCCGAAGTAGGCGGTATCCGCGATCCCCGTGGATTTCAGGTACGCCTCCGCCTTCTGGGCGATGTTGCGCGGATCGCGGCTGTACCGCTCCTTGGTGATGGGATCCACGATGTTGCAGATGAGGCTCAGCGTCGGCGCCGCAGTGAAGGGATCCATGACGGCGGTGGTGGGGTCCGGGATCAGCAGCATGTCGCTGGCGTGAATGGCCTGCCAGCCCCGGATGGAGCTGCCGTCGAAGCCGAAGCCCTCTTCGAAGGAGTCCTCCTCCAGTTGGGCGATGGGGACCGTCAGGTGCTGCCAGATCCCGGGGAAGTCCATGAACTTCAGGTCCACCATCTTGGCGCCTTGGTCCTGGGTAAGCTTCAGTGCCTCTTTCGCCGTCATGATTGCCGTTCCTCCATCGCATGGCGGTCCATGGGCAGCGCACAGACCACGTTCTGGGTTGCCCCGAATCTCCCCGAAGCCCGCCGCGGACCCTCGGGACCGAGCCTCAGATTGCCGCCGCGCCGCGCTCCCCGGTGCGGATCCGAATGACCTCTTCGCAGGGCAGGATAAAGATCTTCCCGTCACCGATCCGGCCGGTCTTGGCCGAGGCCTGGATCGTCTCCACGACTTGCGCACACTTGTCGTCCGAAACCACGATCTCCACCTTCACCTTGGGAAGAAAATCGATGGTGTACTCCGCCCCCCGATACAGCTCCGTGTGCCCCTTCTGCCGGCCGAACCCCTTGACCTCGCTGACCGTGATCCCCTGGATCCCGATTTCGGCCAGGGCATTCTTCACCTCGTCGAGTTTGAACGGTTTGATGATGGCCTCGATTTTCCTCATGGGATGTCTCCTTGGCCCTGGTATTCCCCCCGTATGTCTCAGTTGAAAAGCAAGCCATATGCCAACACAGCCCCCGTTCTCCCTCCGGCCCGCCGATGGCCCAATTGCCTATGCCCACGCGACCCCTCGGGCCCCGGGTGAGGAAGGCGTTCCACCGTCCGCCGTCCAGGCTGCCTCTCCCATAGGCATCCCCGCTTCCCCCTGCCGGGTATTTCACCAAGGGGCTTCACCCCAGCAGCTCCCGGATCTTTTCCTTCAGCTCGGAGAGGTCGGCGGATTTGGTCAGGAAGGCGTCGCTGGCCCACGTCCCGAAATCGTTCCGGAAGTCCCCGTAGGCGGTGCAGATGATGATCGGGAGGTCACGGTAGATTTCGCGCACGCGCGCCAAGAGCTCGATGCCGTCCATGCCCGGCATCCGAATGTCGATGGTCATCAGGTCCGGACGCGATTGCTGGACCAGGCGGAGCGCCTCCGCGGCATCGGCCGCCAGCTCGACCGCGTAGCCCGCCTCCGACAGCTCCTCCTTGTACAGCAGCCGGATGGCCTCCTCGTCATCCACCACCAGGATCTGTTTCATCGAATCACCCCCTCCGTTGCCGCCATGGCCACCGCTCCCTATCCCCGCCCCCCGACCCGGCCCTTGGTGCCCTCCCCGGAGGCGCGAGCCTCCGTCACGGGCAGCCAGAGATGGAAGGTCACTCCCTCACCCGGATGGTTCTCGACCTCCACCCGCCCCCCGTGCGCCCGCACGATCCGGCGGACCAGCGTCAGCCCCAGTCCGGTTCCCACATCCTTCGTGGTGAAGAAGGGGTTGAAGATCTCCCCCAGAATCCCGTCGGGGATGCCCCCGCCGGTATCGTCCACGCTCAGCACCACCCACTCGCCCGGGGCGCCAGACCTTGGGGCGTGGTCGAGCGG
Source organism: Methylomirabilia bacterium (assembly GCA_041489335.1). Lineage (GTDB taxonomy): Bacteria > Methylomirabilota > Methylomirabilia > Methylomirabilales > 2-02-FULL-66-22 > 2-02-FULL-66-22. The sequence continues at coordinate 3,435 of JBGPQZ010000183.1, read as the reverse complement.
TGGAGGGGCGGAGTGGTCAACCGGTGGCTGCCCGTCCGCCCCGGCCGGTTCCCCCCACCCGTTCGCCAGGTCACTGCGGTCGCCCACGGCGAGCCGCGTCCCCACCGTCAGGATCCCGCCGCTGGGCATGGCCTCCAGGGCGTTCGCCACCAGGTTGAGGATCGCCTGCCGCATCCGGACCGAATCCAGACGGAGAACCGGGGGCGGCTCGGCCAGCGTGAGGTGCAGGCGCACTCGCTGCCGCATGATCTTCTCGTCGAAGAGCACCAGGCATTCGCGGAGCAGCGCGTTCAGGTCGGAGGTGGCGAGCGTCGGCTGCACGTCCCGGGTCAGGCCGCGAACGTCCTGCGCGATCCGCTCGAGCCGCTCGGCTTCGCGGGCGATGATCTGGGCATACTGCCCTTCGGGTTCGCGGCCTTTCAGCCGCTGGGTCAGTCGGCGGGCGAATCCGCCGATGGCCACCAGCGGGTTGCGAATCTCATGGACCACGTGCGCCGCCATCTCGCCGAGGGCCGCCATGCGCTCCTGCTGGAGGAGCGCATGATGGTGCCGCTGGATCTCCCGGTTGGCCTCCTCCAGCCGCGTGTAGACCTGGGCGTTCTCCACCGCCAGGCCGGCCTGGCTGGCGAAGACCGAGAGGAAGTCCAGATCCTCGTCGGTGATCGGCTTTCCGTTGAACTTGTTGTCCACGACGATCACGCCCACCACCTTTCCCTTGGCCGCCAGGGGGACGCATGCGAATTCCTCCACGTCCAGGCGGCCTTCCCACTGAGGATGCACCTCCGGATCCTGTCGGGCCCCGCGGACCCGGAACGGACGCGCCTCGACCACCACCCGAACCAGCAAGCTTCGCGTCTCCGTCAGCGAGATCTCGAGGCTGCGCGCCAGTCGATCGAAGGCCGAGGCGCTCCCGTCCTCCCGGAGGGCGCCCCGCTCCGCGATCAACTCCCGCAGGGGGCGGTGCCGGGAGGTCAGATCTCCCCAGATCCGAGCCGCCTCCTCGCCCGAGCTCGGCCCCACACCCATCCGGCCGATCAAGACCCGGCGCGCCGCATCCACCAAGAGGAGGATGGCGCGGTTGAACCCCAATCCCCCGCCGTAGGTCACGCCCGTCAAGATCACGTGCAGCAGGGCGTCCAACTGCATGGTCCCCTGCATGACCGTCCCGATCTCGCTCAGGATGGAGATCTTCCGCAGCCGGAGGAGTTCTTCCACCGCCAGCCGCTCCTTCTCGCGGAACAGGCGGGCGTTCTCGATGGCGATGGCGACGTGCTGCGTGAACGAGTTGAGCAGCCCCACCTCGTCCTCGCGGAAGGGGCGCCCGGTCCGCCGCGCCACCGCCAGCACCCCCACCCCCCGCTCCCCGAGGCGGATCGGGATGGCGGCGAGGCTCTTGACCCCCTTCTCCAGGGCCCAGCTCCGCTCCAGGTAGCGCGGATCACTGCCGGCGTCGGCCAGCGTCAGGACCTGGAGGGAGGCAAACGCCGCACCCGTCACCCCTTCGCCCAGCGCGATTGTCTCCCGCGCCAATGGCACCAGGTTCGCGTCCCCCGCGCTGGCCTCCAAGCGCAAGAGTTCCGCGTCCTCCTGCCAGACCCACAGGCGGGCCAGGGCCAGGCCGAGGAGGTCCACCGCCGCTCGCACCGTGTAATCGAAGACCTGTGCGAGGTCGAGCGAGGCCGTGACGCGCCACGTGAGCTCGTTCAGGGCCCGGAGTCGCGCCGTGCGGACCCGGGCCTCCTCGTACAGCCCGGCGTTCTCGATGGCGATGGCCGCCTGGGTGGCCAGCCTCTCCAGCAGGCGCAGGTCGTCGGCAGTGAAGCGCTTGCCGGGCTCGGCGCTGTGGGAGTGCAGGACCCCGAGCAGTCGATCGCCGAACAGCACCGGTGTCGTGACGGTGGCCACGACGTCGGGAAACTCGGGCAAGGCGTAGGACGAGGCCTGGTAATCGTCCAACACCACGGACTGGCGCGTCCGGGCCACCGTGGCGTTCACGCCCCGGCTGTCCGCGAACGACTGGGCCCGGATCCGTTCCACCTCGGGCCCGATGGCGGCCCCGTACCGCAGCGTCTGGTCGTGCTCATCCCAGAGCAGGATCTGAGCACACTGGCTGCCCAGGAGGCGCATGGCCCCGGCCGCCACCGCCTCCAGGACAGCGGGAAGCTCCAGCCGACTAGCGATCGCCTGCCCGATCTCCTGCAGCAGCGACAGCTCCGCGTTGCGCTTCCGGGCCAGGTGGAACAGGCGGGCGTTCTCGATGGCGATGGCCGCCTGGGTTCCCAGGCCGACCAGCAGATTGAGGTCCCGCTCCTCGAAGACGGGTGGCCTGTCGGGGCCGGAGGGTAAGCGGCGAAAGAGGGTCAAGGTTCCGAGGAGGATCTTTCGCTGAAGGAGGGGCACCGAGAGGGCGGAGGCGGCCTCGCCCCCCTCGGCGGAGAGCTGCGGGTCCTGCCGGCAATCGGGAATCAGGACGGGCACCGCCTCCCGGCGCGTGCGTGCCGCCAGCACCTCCTCGGCCCTGGCGAAGCTCCCCGCCGTATCCCCCTCGAACCGGACGACGTGTTGGTACTCTCCCGAGGCCTCGTCCAGGATGCGAAGGATGGCGCTCTCGGCCCGCAGGGCGGCGGCCGCCAGGCGTGGGACCAGGTCGAGGACCTCGGGAAGTTCCAGGGCCGCGCTAAGCGCGTGCTCCGCCTCGGAGAGCCGCGTGCGTGCGGCCTGGCCTCGGGGGATCGGCTCCACGGACGTATCACCCTCTCACCAGCCGGCCCGGGGGCCGCCGGAAGGCCGCCGGGCCCGAAGACCATTCGGACCACCGGCGCCTTGACGGCTGGGGCACGGCCGTGCCGGAGGAAGAGGCTACACCTTCACGTCGCGCAGGTACCTGGCGGCCTCTTCCGGCGGGGTCGGATTGATATAGAACCCGCTGCCCCACTCGAAGCCCGCGACGTGCGTGAGCTTCGGCATGACCTCGATGTGCCAGTGGTAGTAGCGGCCATCGGCTTCGCGTAGCGGCGAGCTGTGGATGATGAGGTTGTACGGGGGATTCATGAGGACCTTTTCCACCCGGTGGAACAGGTCGCGCATGAGCTTGGAGAGGTTGACGTACTCGTGCTTCTGGGCATCCTCGAAGAACGGATCATGGGCCTTGGGCAGGATCCAGGTCTCGAAGGGGAAGCGGGAGGCATAGGGGGCGATGGCGACGAAGTCGTCGTTCTCGGTGATCACGCGCACCCCCTGGTTTAGCTCTTGCCGAACGATGTCGCAGAAGACGCAGCGCTCCTTGTAGTTGTAATACTCCTTGGCCCCGTCCCGCTCCTCTCGCACCCGCTTGGGAATGATGGGGGTCGCGATCAACTGGGAGTGGGGGTGATCCAGGGAAGCCCCGGCCGCCCGGCCCGAATTCTTGAAGATCAGGATGTAGCGGAAGCGCTG
>JBGPQZ010000182.1:0-6414 GCA_041489335.1 Methylomirabilia bacterium | reverse complement strand
CGGCGGGTGATCTCGCCGGAGACCTCGCGGGCCGTCCTGGAGATGCTGACGGCCGCGACGGAGGAGGGGACGGGCAAGGAGGCGGTCCTCCCCGAGTACGCCGTGGCGGGCAAGACAGGGACGGCGCAGAAGCTGGATCATGCCACGGGCAAGTACTCCCACCAGAAGATCGTCGCCTCCTTCGTCGGGGCGGTTCCGGCCGAGGCGCCGCGCCTGGTGATCCTGGTGGCCATCGACGAGCCCGAGACCCTGCGCTGGGGAGGCTCCATCGCGGCGCCCACGTTCCGCGAGATCGCCCAGGATGCGCTCAAGTATCTGAAGGTGCCGCCCTCGCCCCGGCGAGACGTGCGGCTGGTGCGGGCGAGCTGGCGAAATTGGTGGACGGGTGGAGCAGCGGAGTAGTGGAGCAGTGGACTGGTGGAGTAGGGAGAACCGGCGCATTCTGCCCTCACCAATCCACTGATCCACAGTTCATGCGCTACTCAGGTGATGCAATGCGATTGAGCGAATTGCTGTCGGTTCTGCCCGGGGCGAGCGTGACCGGGGCCGCCGACGTCGAGATCGGCGGCATGGGCCACGACTCGCGGCAGGTGACCCCGGGCAGCCTCTTCGTGTGCATCCGGGGATTCCGGCAGGACGGCCACGCCTTTCTCGCGGAGGCCGCCTCGCGCGGGGCCGCTGCCGTGGTGGTGGAGGCGGACCCGGCGACCCTCGCCATCCCGGCGGGGCTCAGCGTGGTCCGGGTGCCGGAGAGTCGGGTCGCCTTGGCGCGCCTGGCGGCGCGCTTCTACGGGGAGCCGAGCCGGGACCTGCGGCTCGTCGCCGTCACGGGGACGAACGGGAAGACGACCACCGCCTATCTGGTGGAGGCCATCCTGACGGCGGCCGGGCATCTCACCGGCCTCCTCGGGACGATCGAGTACCGCTGCGGGGCGACGACGTTTCCGGGGGAGCGGACGACGCCGGAGTCGAGCGACCTGCAGCGACTCTTCCACCGGATGCGCGAGCTTCAAGCGTGGGGGGCGGCGCTGGAGGTCTCGTCGCACTCGCTCGCCCTCCACCGCGTGGCGGCCTGCGAGTTCGACGTGGCGATCTTCACCAACCTCACGCAGGACCACCTCGACTTCCACCGGACGATGGAGGCCTACGCCGAGGCCAAGGCAGAGCTCTTCCGGATGCTCGGGGCGGACCGGCGGAAGCCCGGCGAGCCGGCCGCCATGGTGAACGCCGACGACCCCTGGGCGCCCTTCATGGCGTCGCAGACGGCCGCGCGGGTGGTCCGTTTCGGCCTCACGGCGACGGCGGAGATCCGGCCCCGGACGCTCACGCTCGACCTCGGCGGCATCCGCGCGGCGGCGGACTCGCCTTGGGGGCCGTTTCCGATCGTCTCACCCCTGGTGGGACAACACAACGTCTCCAACATCCTGGGGGCGGCGGGGGCCTGCCTGCACCTGGGGATCGCGCCCGACGTCGTGGCAGCGGGGATCGCCCGCCTCCGGCGGGTGCCGGGCCGGTTCGAGAAGGTAGAGGCCGGGCAGCCCTTCGGCGTGGTGGTGGACTACGCCCACACGCCCGACGCCCTGGAGCGGGTCCTGACGGTGGCCCGCGAGTTCTGCCGAGGGCGGGTGATCGCGGTCTTCGGCTGCGGCGGGGACCGAGACCGGGGCAAGCGCCCCCTCATGGGAGAGATCGCCGCGCGGCTCGCGCACCGGGTCTTCGTGACCTCGGACAATCCGCGCAGCGAGGACCCGGAGGAAATCATCAAAGAAATCGAAGTCGGGGTGAAAAAGGTATCCCCGGGTGAAGCCGTTCATGCTAAAATCCCGGAACGACGCGAAGCCATCGGTGCCGCCTTGGCAAGCGCGAGGGGCGGCGATCTGGTGGTGATCGCGGGCAAGGGACACGAGACCTACCAGATTCTCCGCACCCGCACGATCCCCTTCGACGACCGAGTGGTGGCACGCGAGGCGCTGGCGGCCCTGGGCTACGGCGCTCCCGGGGGTGGCCCTGCATCCGGGGACCGCTGATGGGGTGTTCCCGTGTTGATTCGTGTGGATGGGCTGGACACCTTCTACCAGGTGGACGGACGGGGTGCGCCGGTCGTGCTCCTGCACGGCTGGGGTGTCTCCGGCCAGAGCCTGGAAGCCGTGGCCGTGTCCCTGGCCGACGGGTTCCGAGTCCTGCGGCTGGACCTGCCGGGCTTCGGCTGGAGCCAGGCCCCGCCGGAGGCCTGGGGGACCGCGGCGTACGCCGCTCACGTGGCTGCGACGCTGGACGCGCTCCAGATCGGACGGGCGGCCATGGTCGGCCAGTCCTTCGGGGGGCGGATCGCGATTCAACTGGCGGTGACGGAGCCCGCGCGCGCGGCGCGGCTCATCCTGGTGGCCAGCGCCGGCGTCCGGCCGCGGCGGGGGCTCCGACAGCGGCTGCGCGTGGGCATCACCAAGCTCCTGCGGGGGCTCGCCGCCCTGCCCGCCATCGGCGGGGTGATTGAGCCCGTCCGGGCGCGCTGGGTCGAGCGGGTCGGGTCGCGGGATTATCGGGCCGCGGGGCGCATGCGGCCGACCCTGGTCAAGGTCGTGAACGAGGATCTCACCCCCGTGCTCCCCCGGGTCGAGGCGCCTACCCTCATCCTGTGGGGGGATCGGGATCAGGAGGTGGGACGGGAGGCCATGGAGGTCATGGTGAGCAGGATTCCCGGCGCGCGATTCGTGGTCTTCGCCGGGGCCGGCCATTTCCCGTTCCAGGATGCTCCCATGGAATTCTGTCGCACACTCCGGGGCTTCCTGGCCGAGGGGGAGCGGTGGTGAAGGCCGAGGGCACGCGGGGAGCCGCGCGCACCCTGCTGAAGGGGATCGGGCTCCTCGTCCCGTATGCCACGGTGGTCGTGTGGCGCGCCCTGGATTGCCTCTACATCCTCCAGCTCGAGCGCTATAACCCGGAGCGGTACCAGACGTGGCTGCGCGGCCATCGCGGCCTGCTGGTGTCCCGTATGGAGGTCTCCCTCCAGCTGACTCTGTTCGTGCTGGGCGTCGTCTTCGGGAAGGCGGCGATCACCGGGCCGATCCTGCTGGCCCTCTGGGTGGTCACGGGCTTTCCCATCCTCAGGCGGTATCGATCCCTGCAGGTCAGCCAGCGCCTGCAGTGGACCGCGCGGGCCGCGCGGGTCTCGGTGGTGGCCTTCGGGCTCGTCTGGATCCTGCTGCTCTGGGCCATCACCCTGGTGGGCACCCTGGTGCCGGAGGCGCCGCTCCTGACGGGTTTGGTGGCGGGCGGGATCGGCGGGATGGCGCTCACCGGCTTCTTCATGCCGGCCATCGTGTTCTGGGCCGCGCGGGCCACGGCGCCGCTGGAGCGCCGCCTCGCCCGGCGATTCCTCGCCCGGGCCGCGTGCCGGATGCAGCGGTATCCGGGCCGCGTGGTGGGCATCACCGGAAGCTACGGGAAGACCAGCACCAAGTACGTGGTGGCGGACCTCCTGGCCACCCGCTACCGCGTCTTCAAGACGCCCGCGGGGGTCAACAGCACGATGGGAATCACGCGGGTCATCCGCGAGGAGCTCACGGACGACCGCGAAGTCTTCGTGGTGGAGATGTCGGCCTACGGCCCCGGCGAGATCCGCGAGGTCTGCGACCTGGTCCACCCCTCGGTGGGGATCCTCACGGCGGTAGGGGTGCAGCACCTAGAGCGCTTCGGAACGCCGGAGCGGATCGCCGAGGCCAAGTACGAGCTGATCGCCGCCCTGCCGGCCGGATCACCGGCCGTGATCAACGCCGACGACCCGGTCTGCCTCAGGTTGGCCGCGCGGGCGCGGGCGGAGGGGAAGCGGGTGCTCCTCTACGGCTTCGGCGAGGGAATCCCCGACCTAGCGGTGCGCGGTTCCGAGGTGACGATGAGCCCCCGGGGGAGCCGCTTTCGCGTGACGACGTGGGAGGGCCAGACGGAGGTCTTCGAGACGCTTCTCCTGGGCCGCTGGAACCTCTCCAACATCCTGGCGGGGATCGGAGCGGGGCTGGCGTCGTCCGTGCCGCTCGCCGCGATGCGCGAGGCCGTCGCCGCGCTGCGCCCCGCCCCCAGGCGGCTCGAGATCCACGCCGAGGGCGGGGTCACCCGCATCCTGGACGTGGCCAACGCCAATCCGCGCGGGGCCGAGATGGCGCTGGAGGTCCTGCAGCAATTCAGCGGGGGCTCCCGGATTCTCATCACGCCGGGGATGGTGGAGTTGGGTGCGATCGAGGCCGAGGAGAACCGACGCTTCGGCGAAAAGGCCGCCGCCGTCTGCGACTACGCCGTCCTGGTGGGACCGAAGCAGACGCAGCCGATCCGCGAGGGGCTCCTTGCCAAGGGCTTTTCGGCGGAGCGCATCCTCATCGCGCCGCACGCGGATGCGGTGGCGGATCTCTTGGCAGGGATCGTCAAGCCGGGGGACATCCTGCTCTACGAGAATCGCCTCCCCGACACGTATCTTGAGGTGGGATCATGACGCGGGTCGGACTCATCTTCGGTAGCCGGTCGGTGGAACACGAGATCTCCATCACGACGGCCAGCAAGGCGTATGAGGTGCTGCGGCAGCTTCAGGGTGAGGTCGAGACGGTGCCGCTCTACCTGAATAAGACCGGGGCCTGGCTCACAGGCCCGGCGGTGGTCGCACTCCTCACGACCGAGGCCGAGGGGCGCGCCTGTCAGGAGCCCGCGCGGCGCAAGGCGCTGCAAGAGGCCTACAAGGCCCGACTCCAGACGCTGGAGCGGGCGGGCGGCTCGACCGAGGCGGAGCAGTGGTTCCTGAGCCCGGACCGGACGGTCCGAAACTTGTGCCTCGGCCCGGAGCGGGTCTCCTGGTGGAAAAAGGCCGCGCGGCCGGGACTGGACATCGCCTTTCCCGTCGTCCACGGAACCCACGGCGAGGACGGGACGCTGCAGGGGCTGTTCGAGCTGGCGGACCTCCCCTACGTGGGCCCCGGCCCGGCGGCCTCGGCGGCGGGGATGGACAAGATCCTCTCCAAGCAGATCTTCCGGGGGGTGGGTCTCCCCACGGTGGAGGCAGTGTGGTTCTCGCGCCGCCAGTGGCTGGTGGACGAGGCGGCACGGATCGCCGAGGTGGAGTCCCGGCTGGGCTACCCGGTGGTGCTGAAACCGGCCGTGGCGGGTTCCAGCGTGGGGATTGCCCGGGCGGCGAGCGGGCAGGAACTCCGCCGCGCCGTGGGGGAGGCCATCCAGTTCTCCGCGCGGGTCATCGTCGAGCGGGCCATCGAGGACCGGCTGGAGGTGCAGTGTGCGCTCCTCGGCAACCACGACCCGCAGGTCTCGGAGTGTGAGGAGCTCACCCAGGCGGCGGGGATCGTGAGCTTCGAGGACAAGTATCTCCGGCGGCCGGACCGGGAGGCGGCGGACCTCGCGCCCAGCACGATCCCGGCCCGCATTCCGGAGGAGTTCGCGCGCCGTGTGAAGGCGCTGGCGGTCGAGGCCTTCGCGGCCCTGGATGCCCGGGGGATCGCCCGGGTGGACTTCCTGGTGGACCGGAAGACGATGCAGCCCTTCGTGAACGAGGTGAACACGCTGCCGGGCTCCCTCTGCCTCCGGCTGTGGGAGGCGAGCGGGGTGAGTCCCGCCACGCTGATCCGGCGTCTGCTCGCGCTGGCGGTGGAGGCGCACGAGGAGAAGGGGCGGACGCGTTTCGAGTCGCAAGAGGGGGCGGGGTTCGTGGACCGGAAGCACCTCATGAGTCCCGGAAAGTAGGCGGCCCGTGCTCTATCATCTACTGGTCCCGTGGGCGAAGGCCTTCGGGCCCCTCAATGTCTTCCGCTACGTCACCTTCCGCACCGCGGGGGCGTTCCTCACGGCCCTGGTGGTGACGCTCCTCCTGGGGCCGTGGATCATCCGGAAGCTGGAGGCGATGCGGGTGAGGCAGGTCGTCCGCGAGGACGGCCCGCAGAGCCATCTGAAGAAGGCCGGGACGCCCACCATGGGCGGCATTCTCATCCTCCTGGCGGTGACGGCGGCGACGCTTCTCTGGGCGCAGCTCACCAACCGGTTCGTCTGGCTGGCCCTCCTCGCGATGCTCAGCATGGGCGCCGTCGGCTTCATCGATGACTACCTCAAGCTCAAGCGAGCGACCAGCGCGGGTCTCTCGCCCCGCCAGAAGTTCTTCTGGCAGATCCTGATCGGCCTGCTGGTGGGCGGGTACCTCTGGCGCTTCCCGACGGACGCCTTCACGACCACGCTGCCCATCCCCTTCTTCAAGAACTGGCTGCCGGAGCTGGGCCTCCTCTACGCGGTCTTCGCCATGGTCGTCCTGGTGGGCTGCGCGAACGCGGTGAACCTCACCGACGGGCTGGACGGCCTGGCCATCGTGCCCACCCTGATGGCCGCCGCCACCTTCACGCTGTTCGCGTACGTGGCGGGCCACGCGGCCAT
>JBGPQZ010000181.1:0-6450 GCA_041489335.1 Methylomirabilia bacterium | reverse complement strand
TCTCGTCGGCCGCCTTCTTCCTGGTGGGGGCCGCAGCCCGGCCCGGCGCCGCGCTCCGGGTCGAAGGCGTGGGCGTGAATCCGACACGGACGGGCCTGCTGGAGGTCCTGACGGCGATGGGCGCCTGCGTGACCACGGAGGCGGCCCGGGTGGAGGCGGGAGAGCCGGTGGCGGATCTCGTGGTCTCGGGCGCCTCGCTCGGCGGGGTGTCCGTGGGGGCGGCCATGATCTCCCGGCTGATCGACGAGGTCCCGGTGCTCGCCGTCGCCGCGGCGCTGGCCGAGGGCGAGACGGTGATCGCCGATGCGGGGGAGCTCCGCGTGAAAGAGGTGGATCGCCTGGCGGCGCTCCAGGAGGAGCTGGCGCGGTTCGGGGTGGACATCCGGGCGGAGGGGGACAGCCTCTGCATTCGCGGCGGGCGACGGCTGCGGGGCGCCGTCGTCTCGAGCCGCGGAGACCACCGCATGGCCATGGCGCTCGCCATCGCCGCGCTCTTCGCCGAGGGGGAGACGACCGTGCGGGACGTCGCCTGCGTGGACACGTCCTTTCCGGGATTTGCCCGGCTGCTCCTGACCGTGGCCCCCGGCTGCGACATTCGTGAGGTGCCGGATGAAGGCTGACGGGGCGGGGGATCGACCGGTGGGCGGGCCGTGCTCGCGGCTGGTGATCGCCATCGACGGGCCGGTGGGGTCGGGAAAGAGCACCGTGGCCCGACGCCTCGCCGCCGCCCTGGGCTGTGTCTACATCGACAGCGGGGCCATGTATCGCGCCCTGGGATGGAAGGCGGTGCGGATGGAGGTGGATCTGCGGGACCACGCGGCGCTGGCGCGCCTCGCCGCTTCGACCGACGTCCGCCTCGTCCCCGCCGAAGGCGGGCCGCGCGTCCTGGTGGATGAACGGGACGTCACGGGCGAGCTCAGAACGCCGGTGATGGACGAGGCCGCCTCGCTGGTGTCGACCTGTCCCGCCGTCCGCGAGCGCCTGGTGGCGCTGCAGCGCGCCATGGCGGATCGGACCGGGGTGGTGATGGACGGACGGGACATCGGGACGGTCGTCTTCCCGCACGCCGACCTCAAGTTCTTCCTGGAAGCGGACCTCTCCGTGCGTGCCGAGCGCCGCCTTCGGGACCTCCAGCGGGCGGGGGCAGCGCTGGATCTTGCGGCGGTCCGGGCGGAAGTGGCACGGCGGGACGCGCGGGATCAGGGGCGCGCCGTCTCCCCCCTGCACCCTGCGCCGGACGCCATCCGCATCGATACCACCGCGCTGGAGGTGGAGGACGTGATCGCGGTCATGCTGTCGGCAGTGCGGGAGCGGGGCCAACGGGATAACTCCTGATTTTGCTGGTGGATACGGATTTTTTTTGCTTGCCTGGTCCCCGGCGCGCGTGTATGATGCGGCGCCTGTGATCCCGACGGCGGAGGAGAGGCGGGAGATTGCCCACGCGATCGGGTCCCACCTGAGCCGGTTCACGGATGCGATTGCACGCGCCACGACAGGGGGGCGCCGCCCCAGAGGAAGGCACCACAGGCGGCATAGCCGCCTTCATTCATCCGCCCCGCGACCCCCGCAGAGCGGGCCGGGGCGGAGAGTTCAATGCACGGCCGTGTGTCGTGCAGGAGGAGTAGGGTTTCATGACATCAGAGTCGGTCGAATCACAGGCCCCCAACGCTTTCGATCCTGACGAGACGGAGGGATCGGGCCCCTCGCCGGAGATGCGTGCCATTTACGAGGAAAGCTTCCGCGACATCGTCGAGGGGGACATTGTCAAAGGGACGATCCTGGAGGTGCGCGAGGACGTCGTCCTGGTGGACATCGGGTACAAGTCCGAGGGACTGATTCCCCTGCGCGAGTTCCGCTCGCCCGTGGGCGAGGTCACGTCCAAGGTCGGCGACGTGGTGGACGTCTACCTGGAGCAGCGCGAGGACAGCGATGGTCTGATCGTGCTCTCGCGCGAGAAAGCGGAGAAGATCAAGATCTGGGAGGAGCTGTCCCAGGTGTACGACAAGGGGGCGCCCATCACCGGGACGATTTTGGGCCGGACCAAGGGTGGCCTGATCGTGGACATCGGCGTGCGGGCGTTCCTGCCCGGCTCCCAGGTGGACCTGCGCCCGGTGCGCGACCTGGACAAGCTGATCGGGAAGGCCTTCCCGATGAAGATCATCAAGCTGAACCAGAAGCGCGGCAACATCGTCCTCTCGCGCCGGGAGCTTCTGGAGGAAGAGCGGAAGCACCTGAAGGAAGAGACGCTGGCCACGCTGGCGGAAGGCAAGCGGATCAAGGGCAAGATCAAGAACATCACCGAGTACGGCGCCTTCGTGGACCTGGGCGGGCTGGACGGCCTGCTCCACATCACGGACATGTCCTGGGGGCGGATCGGGCATCCCTCCGAGCTGTTCCAGGTGGGCGACGAGATCGAGGTGGTCGTCCTCAAGTTCGACCGTGCCAACGAGCGGGTCTCCCTCGGCTACAAGCAGCGACTCCCGGATCCGTGGGAGGCGGTGGAGCAGCGCTACCCCGTGGGCTCCAAGCTGAAGGGGAAGGTCGTCAGCATGACGGACTACGGCGCCTTCGTGGAGCTGGAGGAGGGGGTCGAGGGCCTGGTGCACATCTCGGAGATGTCCTGGACCCAGCGGGTCAAGCACCCCTCCAAGGTGGTGGCCATCGGCGACCAAGTGGAGGTGGTGGTCCTGGACGTGGACCGGGCCAACAAGCGCATCTCCCTCGGCATGCGGCAGGCCGAGCCCAACCCGTGGAACTTCATCGAGGAGCGCTATCCGGTGGGGACCCGCGTGGAGGGCCGGGTGCGCAACCTGGCCGACTTCGGCGCCTTCGTGGAGCTGGAGGAAGGGATCGACGGCCTGATCCACATCTCCGACATGTCCTGGACCAAGCGGGTGCGCCACCCCTCCGAGATCCTGCGGAAGGGGGAGAAGATCGAGGCCATCGTGCTCCACGTGGACAAGACCAATCACCGGATCTCCCTGGGCCTGAAGCAGATCCAGCAAGACCCCTGGCAGGCCGCCGTGCCCGAGAAGTACCGGGTGGGGATGGACGTGCAGGGGAAGGTCACCCGCACCACCGACTTCGGCGCCTTCGTGGAGCTGGAGGACGGCGTGGAGGGGCTGCTGCACGTCTCCGAGCTGTCCCACGAGCGGGTGAACAAGCCGGAGGACGTGGTCCAGGTCGGGCAGGATCTGACCCTGAAGGTGATCAAGCTGGACCCGGAGGAGCGCAAGATCGGCCTCAGCCTCCGCGCCTACCTCGACACGGCGGGCGAGGGCCAGGCCCAGCCGGAGCAGCAGGAAGAGCACGGTCGCAAGCAGCGGTGGCGGCGGGAGGACAACGAGGAAGAGTAGTCTCATTACCGACACGCAGAGGAGGTGGCTTCCATGACCAAGGCTGATCTCGTGGAAAAGGTCGCCGCGCAGGTCAACTTGACGAAGAAGGACACGGAAGTCGTCATCGATACCATCTTCGACAGCATCTCGCAGGCACTATCCGCGAAGCATGACGCCAAGGTTGAACTGCGCGGGTTCGGGAGCTTCCGCGTGCGGCGTCGGCGGGCGCGTCAGGGGCGAAACCCCCAGACCGGCAAGCCGGTGCAGGTCCCGGCCAAGCGCGTGCCCTACTTCAAGCCCGGCAAGGAACTGAAGGCGCTGGTGGACTCGTAGCCGCGAACCTCTTCCCGGCACCCAAAGCAGGGCGACCCGCCCTGCTTTTTCTTTGGACCGAACGGTGTAGTTGAGGAGCTCGTACCGCGGCGGGAGGCGCGGCCCTGGGCCGCCGGCGAGCGGCGTGGATGGCGCTTCTTCGACGCGCGCGTGGGAAAAAACATCTTGCTTGAGTATGTGGGCGATGCTAAATTCAAACGTGTGGGCCGCGCAATTGCGATGTACCGTCTGGACGTCGACGAAGGCAAGGGTGAGAGCGCGCCGACGTCGCCCCGGGAGGCTTGATGACTAAAGCGCTCTGGGCGCCGTGGCGCATGGCATACATCGGCGGTGTACGGCGGGACGGGTGCCTGCTCTGCGCCCTCCCGCAGGAGGAGGCCGACCGGGCTAACCTCATCCTCCACCGGGGCCCCACGGCGTACGTGGTGATGAACCGCTACCCGTACAACAACGGGCACCTCATGATCGTTCCCTACCGGCATTGCGACGACCTTTCGCAGTTCTCTCCCGAGGAATCGCTGGAGCTGATGGCCGCCGTCCAGCGCGCCACCCAGGTGCTCGCGCAGGCCTTCGGCGCGGAGGGCTTCAACGTGGGGATCAACCTGGGGCGGGCCGCGGGGGCGGGGATCGCGGATCACGTGCACCTGCACGTGGTGCCCCGCTGGGCGGGAGACACGAACTTCATGCCGGTGCTTGCGGATACCAAGGTGATGCCGGACTATCTGGAGGCCAGTTACGACCGGCTGGCGCCATTCTTCCAGGAGCACCTAGGCGAGGGGGCGTCATGCTCATCAAGATGACCGTCCGGGGCATTGCCCTGGATCCCATCACCAATATGCCGATCATCATCCTGAAGGACGTGGATGAGCGCAAGGCGCTCCCCATCTGGGTGGGGATCTTCGAGGCGAACGCCATCGCCCTGGAGCTGGAGAAGGTCACGACGCCGCGCCCCATGACACACGACCTCCTGAAGAGCATCCTGGACGGCCTGGGGGTCACGGTGCAGCAGGTGGTGGTAAACGACCTGAAGGACAACACCTTCTTCGCCGTGATCGAGCTGAACCACAAGGGGACCATCATCAATATCGACGCGCGGCCGAGCGACGCCATCGCACTGGCGCTGCGGGTGAACGCGCCCATCTTCGTCACCGAGAAGGTGGTGTCCCAGGCCAAGAGCGTGGAGATCTCGGAGGAAAAGGAAGAGACCGACAAGTGGAGGGAGTGGCTGGATAACCTCAAGCCCGAGGACTTCGGCAAGTACCGGATGTAGCCATCCGACAGGCGAACACCAAAACCCGGCGACCGCGAGGTCGGCCGGGTTTTTTGTCGGGGGAGTGGCGGCGCGGCTCGTCTGTCGGGGATTCGGCTCAGCGCGCGATGATCTCGGGGTTCACGATGTTCGGGGGCCGCTGCCCGCTCAGGCCGGCCACCACGTTGCCGGCCGCCATCATGGCCATCTTGGTGCGGGTCTCGATGGACGCGCTGGCGGTGTGCGGGGCCAGGACCAGGTTCTTCATGCTGAGGAGGGCGCGCTCGCACTTGGGCTCCTTCTCGTACACGTCCAGTCCGGCGCCCGCGATCTTTCCCTCCTTCAGCGCCTTCACCAGGGCCTTCTCGTCTACGATGGGGCCACGCGCGGCGTTGATGAGGATGGCCGTCTTCTTCATCAGGGCGAATTCGGCATCGGAGATGTAGTGGCGCGTCTCGGGGAAGAGAGGAATGTGGAGCGAGACGAAGTCGGACTCGCGCAGGAGAGTCCGCTTGTCCACGTACATGACCCCGTACTCGCGCTCGGTGGCCTCGTCCACGCGCTGCACGTCGGTGTAGATCACGCGCATGTCGAAGCCTTTGGCGCGCCGGGCCACGCCCTTGCCGATCCGGCCGAAGCCGATGACGCCGAGGGTCCTGTGGTGCACGTCGTAGCCGGTGAACTGCATGAGGCCCCAGCCCTTCCACTTGCCGGCGCGGAAGAACTTGTCGGACTCCACCACGCGGCGCGCCGTGGCGAGGAGCAGGGTCCAGGTAAAGTCGGCGGTGGTGTCGTCCAGCACCCCGGGGGTGTTGGTGACCATGACGCCGCGGCGCGTGCAGGCCTTCACATCGATGTTGTTGCAGCCCACCGCCACGTTGGCCACGATCCGAAGATCGGGGCACTGCGCCAGCAACCGTTCATCGATGGTATCGGTCACGAGAATGACCGTGCCGGCCTTACCCTGCAGCTTCTTCACGAGCTGCGCGGGCGTGAAGGGTGCGTCGCGCTGGTTCGATTCGACTTCGAAATGCTTGGCGAGGAGGGCCAGCGCCTCGTCGAACACCTTCCGGGTCACCAGGACCTTCTGCTTGACATTCACAGCCGCCTCCTTTCGAGGGGATAGTCGGGCAGCAGAACAAATCGAAACCGCGGAACAATCTATTGATGTCGCCTGTCAGTGTCAAGGTTTTTCCTCGGTCCGAGATCCCTTAACCGCCAAGGCGCCAAGCAAGGCAAGGGTACGGAGGATCAGCGACGCAAAGGACCGACCGCTCTCACGCCCCGTAAAAGGCTCTCGGGTTCTTTGGTCCTGGAAACAAACTCCGGCGGTCTTGGCGATCCTGGCGTCTTGGCGGTGAGGAAGAGAGCGCTTGATCGGGTCCGCCTTGACACTCCCTGGGGCAGATGGTAGAAGAAATCGGTAGTTGGTGTGCGGTTATGCGTCGCGGCAGCGAATCTTTCAGGATCGAACTCAAGATCGGGGGTGCAACCGGTGGTCCAGATTGACGGCGGGCAGGGCGAGGGCGG
>JBGPQZ010000180.1:0-6452 GCA_041489335.1 Methylomirabilia bacterium | reverse complement strand
CGATGCCGCCGGGCCGCGTTGCCTTTGTGACCGGGGCGGGGCGGGGGATTGGGCGGGCGACGGCGGAGGGGTTTGCGGCGGCGGGCTATGCGGTGGTGGTCGCCGAGCTGCTGCCGACGCTCGGAAAGCGCACTGCCAGGGCGATCACGCGCACGGGCGCGACCGCCGTGTTCATTCGCACGGATGTGGCGGATGCCAGGTCCGCGCAACGGACGGTCAATGAAACACTCCGGCGGTTCGGGCGAATCGATTGCCTGGTCAATAACGCCGGCGTCCTTCGCGTCGGCGACTTCACGGATCTCCCGATCCGCGACCTGGATCGGATCCTCGCGGTGAACCTCCGCGGACCGATGCTCCTCACCCGCGCCGCACTTCCCGCTATGCTGGAGCAAGGCGAGGGAGTCATCACCAACGTGGCTTCGCAGTTGGGAAAGACCGGCCTGGGAGGATACGTCGCCTACTGCGCGAGCAAGTTCGGTGTGGTGGGATTCACGGAGGCTCTCGCCTCGGAGCTGGCCGGAACCGGCGTGCGCGCCTTCGCCGTGTGCCCCGGCCTCACCGACACGCCCATGGCCCGCCTCTCGGGCGTGACGTCCGGCGACCGCAGCTACTTGATCCGGCCCGAGACAGTCGCCAAGTCGATCCTCGACCTGGCCACCGGCCGCCGCTCCGCATCCAGCGGCTCTGCCATCGACGTGCACTAGCGAACACCCGTGGCCATGTGGAGACGTGGCGCGCTATGCCAGGATAAGAGGGACATAAGAGGGATGTTGCGTTAAAAGTGAAAAGTTGGCTTTCGCGGCAACAATCTGCGTGGTTATGAGGTGCACACCGCGGGGCAGCACAACAAGGATTTCACTTTTAACGCAACGTCCCTCTCGTTGTCCCTCTCGTCCCTAGGACCGGCCTCGTGCAAGCTGCCGGCTTCACCCTCGACGAGTTCAAGAAGCTTCTCTGATGGGACGCGCCTCCAGCAAGGGACGCACCTCGGGGCGCGCCCGGCGGTAGATGCCCAGCGCCATCAGCGGGAAGTAATCCCGATAGAGTCCGTAGGTCAGGTAGTACACCTGGGGGAAGCCGGTGCCCGTGCACTCCGTCTCGTCCCAGGTCCCGTCCGCGCGCTGCGTTGCCAGCAGGTAGCGGATACCGCGTGCGACCGCCGGATCGCCGGCGCGCCCGGCGGCCATGAGTCCCATCAGGGCCCACGCGGTCTGCGAGGGCGTGGCCGGCCCCCGCCCCTTCAGCGCGGGGTCCGCATAGCTCGCGCAGCTCTCCCCCCATCCCCCGTCCGGAAGCTGAACCAAGACCAGCCAGTCGGCGGCTCGCTGGATGAACGGGGCGCCCGCGTCGCAGCCCACGACCCTGAGCCCGCGCAGAACCTGCCACGTCCCGTAGATGTAGTTGACCCCCCAGCGGCCGAACCAGGACCCGTCCGCCTCCTGGGCCTGACGGATGAACCGCACCGCGGCCGCCACGCACGGGTAGGTCTCGTCGTAGCCGACGTAGCCCAGGAACTCCAGCACGCGTCCGGTGACATCCGCCGTGGGCGGGTCGATGATGGCGTTGTGGTCGGCGAAGGGGATCTTGGCGAGGAAGGCCCGCGTGTTGTCCTTGTCGAAGGCCCCCCAGCCGCCCTTCCGGGACTGCATCGAGAGGAGCCAGTGCAGGCCGCGCAGACAGGCCCGCTCCCGGACCAGGGCCTCCGGCTCGTCGAGGGCCGCCTGGCGCAGCGCCAGCATGACCATGGCGGTGTCGTCCACGTCCGGGTAGAAGGCGTTGTGGAACTGGAAGGCCCAGCCGCCCACGGGACCGGCGGGGTTCTTGACGCACCAGTCCCCCGGCCGGCGGACCTCCTTGTGGAGCAGCCAGCGCGCGCCGCGGATGAGCGCCGGATGGGCTCGGTCGAGACCGGACTCGGCCAGGCTGACCATGGCGATGGCCGTGTCCCAGTTGGGCGAGCGGCAGGGCTCGATCTTGAGGCCGCCCTCCGGGGCGCGCCGCTCCAGCCCCTCCAGGTGCTCCAATTGCTCCCGGAGCAGCGGATCCGCCTCCGAGTAGCCCAGACACTTCAGGGCCATGATCGTGTTGGCGATGCCCGGGAAGATGGCCCCCAGGCCGTCCGATTCGCGCAGGTGCTCGAGGATCCAGTTCTCGGCCAGCCGCATGGCCCAGGCGCGGACCCAATGTGGACCGCGACCCTCCAGCCGCTTCAGGCCCTTGTCCCACAGCAGGAAGAGCGTCGTCCAGGACACGAGGCGGTCCGCCGGCATCGCCTCGCGCAGCGGGACGTGCCGACGGCCGTCCGGGAACAGCTCGTCCAGCCGGCCGTGGGGCGGGCACTGGACCGCCGGCCGCCGCGCCCAGATGACCGACAGCGGGATCACGATGGACCGGGTCCAGGCCGACAGGGCGTAGATGCTGAAGGGGAACCAGTTGGGGAACAGCATCATCTCCGGCGGGATGGAGGGGACGCCCTCCCAGTCGTAGAGGCCGAAGAGGGCCATGTAGAACTTGCAGTAGGTCTTGACGCGGTGGACCCCGCCCAGCTCCCGGATCCGGCGGCGCGCCTGGATCAGTGCGGAGTGCTCCGGTGGAAAGCCGGCGAGCTTCAGCGCCCAGTAGGCCTTCACCGTGGCCGACACGTCGGCGGGTCCGCCCACATAGACCGGCCAGCCGCCGTCGGGAAGCTGCGCGGCGAGGATGGTGCGCGCGAACGCCGGGATTTTGGGCGAGTCCCCGCGCCCCAGGAAGTAGAGGAGCATGACGACGTCGCATTCCACCGTCACGTCGCCGCCGAAGATCTCGGCGCACCAGAAGCCGTCATCCAGGTTTTGCCGGTGCAGGAGCGCCTCCCGCGCCCGCCCGATTCCCGTCGTCAGACGGTCGTCCAGGCGGTCCGGCGCCTCGGTGGCCCCCGCGCCGCGGGGGGCGGGCCGCAGGTGCTCTGCCCAGCCGAGGGGCTTGCGGAAGTGGGACTCCTCGAACGGCTCGATCCAGTCGGATACGATGCGCGGAATCATCTCGGATCCGGTCCTCCTGTGTGCTGCACCCGATCGCCGGGGCGCGTGACGCGCCGGCGGGGCACGGGAAGGTCCGCAGGGCAGTGGCGGATGAACTCTTCGAAGAAGGCGTTGAACTCCACGAACACCCCGCGAAAGCCCGCCATCCGCGTTGGGGGCGCAACGGCCGTAGCGCGTGAGAAAGAGTCGATACGCCAGCTCGTAGAGCTTCTCGTTGTTGCGGAAGGCGATGCGCCCCCGTCGGTGAGCTCCGGGCGCACCTCCCGCGCCCCCTCGGCCTTGCGCAGCAGCCCCTTGCGGACCAGCTTGCCGACGGCCTGGGACACGGCCCCCTTGGTGACGCCGAGGCAGGCGGCCAGCCGCGTCACGTTGATGCCGGGCTCGCGACCGATCTGCTCGATCACGGAGATCTCGGAGGGATAGATCCGGCACCCCGCCCCGTACGTCCGGGGCAGGACCCCGAAGGCCGTCCATCGGCCCAGCAACCGGGCGATCAGGCCGCCCAGATCGCGAAACGCTTGCCGTCCCGTCTCCATGGGGACCTAATATATAGCTGCTAAACCATCTGCGTCAAGGCCTCCTTCTGCTCGCCCGGACTGGTCCGGATCAATCCGACATCCTGCCATCCTCGCTGGTCCAGCCGCCCTCCTCAGGCCCGTGCCACCGAAACTTTCCTTGACAAATGGGAACATTGAAAATATACAACCCAGGCGCGAAGGAACCGGCCTCGCCGCAGTGCCTCCACATCATCTCACGACCCTATCAGCAGCCAGAGGAGGATCCATGGACGAAGTCTTTCAGTACGTGGATCAGAATCGCGAGCGCTTCCTGAACGAGCTGTTCGTGCTGCTCCGACAGCCCAGTATCAGCGCGCAGAACCAGGGAGTGGCCGAGTGCGCGGCGCTGCTCAAGTGGCAGATGGAGGAGGCCGGCATCCCCGCTCGGATCCTCCCCACGGCCGGCCATCCCGTCGTTTACGGGGAACTCCGGGCTGAGGGAGCCGCGCGCACCGTCCTGATCTATGGTCACTACGACATCCAGCCGGCCGACCCTATCGAGCTGTGGGACTCCCCACCCTTCGAGCCCACCATCCGTGACGGCCGCCTCTACGGCAGGGGCACGGGCGACAACAAGGGCCAGTTCTTCGCCCACCTCAAGGCGGTCGAGGCCATCCTGAAGGTCAAGAAGCAGCTCCCGGTCAACGTCAAGTTCCTCTTCGAGGGCGAGGAGGAGATCAGCAGCTGCAGCCTCCGCGGATTCATGGAAGCGAACCAGGCCCTGCTGGCGGCCGACTACTGCTTCTGCTCCGACGGCGGCATGCAGCCCGACGACCAGCCCGCCATCGTCTTCGGCGTCCGGGGCATCCTCTACCTGGAGGTCACCGCCAGCGGCGCCAACCGCGACGTCCATTCGGGGAACCTGGGCACCTTCGTGCCCAAGCCCGCCTGGCGGCTGGTGCAGTTCCTGAACACGCTGGCGGACGAGACCGGCCGGGTGAAGGTGAAAGGATTCTACGATGCGGTCCTCCCGCCCAACGACGCGGAGCGGGAGGCGATCGGCAAGATCCCGTTCGACACGGCGGTCCTCGGGAACCTGGGCGTCTCCGACGAGACGAAACCCGGCGAGCCTCCCTTCGCCGAGCGCGTCATGTTCCATCCTACCCTGAACATCTGCGGGCTCGCGAGCGGCTACGGCGGGCCCGGGATGAAGACGATCGTCCCGCGCACCGCCAAGGTGAAGCTCGACATGCGCCTGGTGATCAACCAGGACCCCGACGACATCTTCGCAAAGTTCACGACCCACGCGCGCGAACACGGGTTCGGCGATCTCAAGATCGAGAGACTGGGCGGGTTCTACCCCTCCCGTACGCCGATCACCCACCCGCTGGGACGGGCGGCCGCCGAGGCCGTCCGGAAGGGGTTCGGCAAGGAGCCGCTGCTCCTGCCCTGCATGGGCGGGAGCGACCCGGACTACTACTTCACGAAGGTCCTGGGCCTCCCCCGGGTGAACGTGCCCTACGCCCCGTACGACGAGAACAACCACGCCCCCAACGAGAACATCAAGCTGGAAGGCTTTTTCTGCGGGATCAAGACCACGGCCGCCTTCCTGTACGAGGCGGCGAAGCTCTGACTGGATCCCCACATGCACAGCAGCCGGCTGGCGCACATCGCCGACTGGCACCTGTACGATACCCTGATGGACCGGGACAACAAGACCTACAAGCCGGCCCCCGGCCTTGCCTCCTCATGGAGTCCATCCTGAGCTTCCTGGGCCTCGGCGTCCAGCCGCCCACGCCCTCCTGGGGCGGGATGTTGGGAGAGGGGCGGAACTACATGCTGACCCACTGGTGGTTGGCGACCTTTCCCGGCATCGCCATTTTCATGACCACCCTCGGCATCAACCTCCTGGGCGACGGCCTGCGGGACGTTTTCGATCCCCACCAATACTGATCCGCTCCGCTCGGACGTCCGTGATCTTCACGGGCCCGCCGCCGGAGGAACCGGGCCCCGGCAGGAAGCCAAGGCCGCCTGCCTTCCCCGTGGCCGCCGCCCCCCAATGCGGTTGCTCGGTCGAGCGAAAGCAACCCGTCCCGCCGCTTCGAGATCGCTACTCCGCCGGCACGAATTTCCCGTTCTTCACCTGCACCATGACCAGGGAGTCCACGTCCAGGCCGTTGTGATCTTCCGCGGTCAAGTTGTACACGCCCGAGACCCCCACGTAGCCCCTCGTCTCTCGATGGCCGTGCGCAGCGCCTTGGGGTCGGTCCCCGCCTTCTCCATGGCGTTCGCCACGATGGTGATGGCGTCCCAGGCGTACCCCGAGTGCGTGTTGATAGGGAACTCCTTGTCGTGCTTGTAGACGTCTTGGTAGAGGTGGATGAACTCGGCGATGACCTTCTTCTGGGGGTCCGAATCGGGGAGCGCGCCGCCCACCATGAGCTTCGTGGCCGGCATGCGGTCCCCCTCCGAACCCTTCCCCGCCAACTCGATGTACTTCGGGTCGGGGAGCCCGTGGCACTGGAAGAGCGGAATCGTGATCCCCAGCTGGGCCTTGTTCTTGGCCACGATGGACCCGACCGGGCCGATCGTCCAGGTGACGATGGCCTGGGGGGCGGAGTTCTTGATCTTGGTGAGCTGAGCGGTCATGTCGGTGTCGGAGGGGCCGAACGATTCCTTCGCCGTGAGGGTGATGCCGAACTCCGGGGCGAGCGTCTCCAGCCAGCCAAGGCCGTCCTTCCCGAAGGAACTCGACGCGGTGAAGAGCGCCACCTTGGTAAGGCCCTTGGCCTTGAGGTAGCCATAGAGCTTCCTCGCCGCCGTGGAGGGAGCGCAGGGCCCTCCCCACCCGCGAGTTGATCAGGTTGATGATCAGCACCACGCCGGCCAGGACCACGCTCCACGCAATATAGTAATTGATCACCCGCAGGGACAT
>JBGPQZ010000179.1:0-6534 GCA_041489335.1 Methylomirabilia bacterium | reverse complement strand
TCCTGGCCATCCACCGGAACCGGGAGACGGTGGACGTGGCGGAGCTGAACCTGCTGAAGTGGTAATGGAAACGCACATGCGAAATGCGAAATGATGAATCTGTGGTGGATTCCCCTCTGGCCCCTGCTGGGCTTCCTGGCCAACGGCTTCTTCGGCCGCCGGCTCCCCAAGCCGGTCGTGGCCAAGATCGCCTGCGGCAGCGTGGGCCTGTCCCTGCTGGCCTCGCTCCAGGCCGCCTGGCACCTCCTCGCGCTGTCCGAGGGGGCGCGGCGGGTGGAGCAGGTGCTGGCCCCCTGGATCGGGGTGGGGGCCTTCCAGGCGGACTGGGGGCTGCTCCTGGACCCGCTCTCGGCGGTCATGATCCTGGTGGTGTCGGGGGTCGGGTTCCTGATCCACGTCTACGCCGTGGGGTACATGCACGACGACCCCGATTTCCCCCGCTTCTTCACCTACCTCAATCTGTTCACCTTCTCGATGCTGATGCTGGTCCTGGCCAACAACTACCTCCTGCTGTACGTGTTCTGGGAGGCGGTGGGCCTCTGCTCGTACCTCCTGATCGGCTTCTGGTTCGAGCGGAAGTCCGCGGCGGACGCGGGGAAGAAGGCGTTCATCGTCAACCGGGTCGGGGACTTCGGGTTCGGCCTGGGCGTGATGCTTCTCTGGGTGGTGCTGGGGAGCGTGCAGTACGCGCAGGTCTTCGCCGAGGCGCCGAGCAGGCTCCCCGCCTCCGGCGGGGTCGTCACGGCCATCACGCTCTTGCTCTTCCTCGGGGCCACGGGGAAGTCCGCCCAGATTCCGCTGCACGTCTGGCTGCCCGACGCCATGGAGGGCCCGACGCCCGTCTCGGCCCTGATCCACGCGGCCACCATGGTGACGGCGGGCGTCTACATGGTGGCCCGCTCGGCCCCGCTGTTCACCCTGGCCCCGTTCAGCATGGAGGTGGTGGCCTGGATCGGCGGCCTCACGGCCGTCTTCGCCGCCACGATCGCCCTGGTCCAGACCGACATCAAGCGGATCATCGCCTACTCGACGATCTCGCAACTCGGCTACATGTTCCTGGGCTGCGGCGTGGGGGCCTACGCGGCGGCGATCTTCCACCTGATGACCCACGCCTTCTTCAAGGCGCTCCTCTTCCTGGGGGCAGGCTCCGTAATCCACGGCCTCGCGGGCGAGCAGGACCTCCGGAAGATGGGGGGCCTGCGCAGGCACATGCCCATCACCGCCTGGACCTTCCTCGTCGCGGCGCTCGCCAACGCGGGGATCGTGCCGCTGGCCGGGTTCTGGTCGAAGGACGAGATCCTCTACGGGGCCTTCGCCGGCGGCCATTACGGCGTCTGGATGCTGGGGGCCGGCGGAGCGTTCCTCACCGGCTTCTACATGCTGCGCTGCTACTACCTGGCCTTCGAGGGGCCCTCGCGCGTGGAGGCGCTCGCGGCCCACCGGGTCCACGAGTCGCCGGCGGTCATGACGGTCCCGCTTGCGATCCTGGCCGTCTTCGTGGTGGTCGTGGGGTTCGTGGGCGTCCCGCCGGAGCACGGGGCCTACCATCGGTTCGTCGAGTCGGTCCTGGCGGCTGCGGGGGGTGCGGCGCAGCACGCGGCGCCCGTCGGCGAGTGGCCGATGGCTGCCGCCTCCGTCCTCATCGCCGGGGCGGGGATCGGGCTGGCGACGCGCTGCTACCTCTGGCGGCCCGGAGAGCCGGAGCGCTGGGCGGCGCGGTGTCCGAGGCTCTACCGCTGGCTGCTCAACAAGTACTACGTGGACGAGGCGTACGATACCCTCCTGGTGGAGCCCATCCGGCGCGGTGCCGTGTGGCTCTGGCGGCGGTTCGACGAGCCGATCGTGGATGGCTCGGTGAACGGGATTGGGGCCTTGGTCCGGACGGGGGGCAGGCTGCTCCGGTACCTGCAGACCGGCTACGTGACGAGCTACGTCCTGAGCTTCATCCTGGGCGTGGTGGCCATCCTGGGGTACCTGGCGTTCTGGCGGTGAGCGGGCGAATGCCGAGTGACGAATGCCGAGTGACGAATTCGGAATGCGGAATGGGGCGGGTGCGAGCCGGTGAGTGAATTGCCGATCGTCTCCATCGTGACGTTCCTGCCGCTGGTCGGGGCGGTCCTCCTGCTCCTGGTGGACCGGAAGAACGAGACGGCCATCAAGCACGCGGCCTTCGGCGTCTCGCTGGTGACGTTCCTCGCCTCCCTCACTCTCTATGCCGGATTCCAGCTCGACGTCCCCGGCATGCAGTTTTCCGAGCGGACGCTCTGGATCGGCTGGCTGGGTGTGGAGTACCACGTGGGGGTGGATGGGATCAGCCTGCTCCTCGTGCTGCTCACCACGCTCCTCACGGCCGTGGCCATCCTCTCCTCCTACTCGGCCATCACCACGGCCGTGCAGGAGTACATGATCTGCATGCTCCTCCTGGAGACGGGGATGCTGGGCGTCTTCGTGGCGCTGGACCTCGTCCTCTTCTACGTCTTCTGGGAGGGGATGCTGATCCCCATGTACTTCCTGATCGGCATCTGGGGCGGCCCGCGGCGCATCTACGCCACGATCAAGTTCTTCCTCTACACCATGGCGGGCGGCGTCCTGATGCTGGTGGGCATCATCACCCTCTACTTCCTGAGCGGCGCGCGGCCGGGCGGGGAGTACACGTGGAACCTGCTCAAGATCTCCGGCATCGCCCTGCCGTTCGCGACCCAGGTCTGGCTGTTCCTGGCCTTCGCCGTGGCCTTCGCCATCAAGGTCCCCATGTTTCCCTTTCACACCTGGCTGCCCGACGCCCACGTGGAGGCGCCGACGGCCGGCTCGGTGGTCCTGGCGGGGGTCCTCCTGAAGATGGGGACCTACGGCTTCCTGCGCTTCGCCCTGCCCCTGTTCCCCGACGCCACGCTCTACTTCACCCCGCTGTTCTCCTGGCTGGCGATCATCGGGATCCTCTACGGGGCGCTCGTCTCCATGGTGCAGCCGGACCTGAAGAGGCTGGTGGCCTACAGCTCGGTGAGCCACCTGGGCTTCGTCATGCTGGGCATCTTCGCCCTCACCACCCAGGGGGTCACGGGGGCGATCCTGCAGATGATCAACCACGGGCTCTCGACCGGCGCGCTCTTCTTGCTGGTGGGGATTCTCTACGAGCGGCGCCACACCCGGATGATCGCGGACTTCGGGGGGCTGGCGCGAGTCATCCCCGTGTTCACGGCGGTCTTCATGATCGTGACCCTGTCGTCCATCGGCCTGCCGGGGCTGAACGGGTTCGTGGGGGAGTTTCTGATCCTGGTGGGGACGTTCCGGGTGAACGTGCTGTACGCGGCCCTGGGGACGGCCGGCATCATCCTGGCCGCCGTGTACATGCTCTGGATGTTCCAGCGGGTGATGTTCGGCACGGTGACCCAGGAGGCGAACCGCACGCTGCCCGATCTTTCGACGCGCGAGCTCCTCACGCTGGTGCCGATCCTCGTCTTGATCGTCTGGATCGGCGTCTACCCGCAGCCGTTCCTCAGGACCACCGAGGCGTCGGTGAAGCAGCTCCTCACGCAGGTGCATGTGCGCCCCCGCGTCGAGCGCGCCATGGGCCATGAGCCATCAGCCGGGCACCCTACGGGTAGCCACGAGCCGAGAATTGGGCTGACCGCAGTGGCGGCCAGAGACGCGAGCCATGCTGCACGAGGGGGGAGCCATGGACGCTAGCCTGCCCCAGGTCCAGGTCGCCTGGGGACCCATGCTGCCCCTCCTCCTCCTTACCGGGACGGGGCTCCTGGTCCTGGTCCTCGACCCGCTGATGGCGCCCGAGCACCGCGATCGGCTCCCGATCCTCAGCCTGGCGGGCGTGCTCGCCGCTGCGCTCGCCGTCGTGCTGGGGTGGGATCGGACCGAGATCGGCTTCGGCGGGATGCTGGCCGGCGACGGCTTCGCCCGGTTCTTCAGCCTGCTGTTCCTGCTGGTGGCGGCGCTGACGCTCCTCATCTCCGTCGCCTACATCCGGCGGGCCGGGATGGACCACGGCGAGTACTCGGCCCTCCTCCTCTTCGGCACCCTGGGAATGATGGTCATGGCCAGCAGCCTGGACCTCATGACCATCTTCCTGGGGCTGGAGACGCTCTCCATCTCGCTCTACATCCTGGCAGGGTTTCTGCGGGAGGATCTCAAGTCGAACGAGTCGGCGCTGAAGTACCTCCTGCTGGGGGCCTTCGCCTCGGGGTTCCTCCTGTACGGCATCGCGCTGGTATACGGGGCCACGGGGAGCATCAACCTCACGCGGGTGGCGGCGGCGCTCTCCAGCGGCCAGGTGCGGAGCCCCGCGCTGCTCACCCTCGGGATGGGGCTCCTGATCGTCGGGTTCGGCTTCAAGGTGGCCTCGGTGCCGTTCCACATGTGGGCCCCCGACGTGTACGAGGGGGCGCCCACCTCGGTCACCGCCTTCATGATCACCGGGACCAAGGCGGCGGCCTTCGCGGCCTTCCTCCGGATCCTGATGACCGGCCTGCCGGCGCTTTTGCCGGACTGGAGCGGGGTGCTCTGGGTCCTGGCGGTCCTCAGCATGACGGTGGGCAACCTGGTGGCCCTCGCCCAGACCAACCTCAAGCGGATGCTGGCCTACAGCTCCATCGCCCACGCCGGCTACCTCCTGGTCGCGACCGTCACGGGCACCCGGCTGGGGAGCGGCAGCATCCTGTTCTACCTCACCGCCTACACCTTCATGAACCTGGGGGCCTTCGCCGTGATCGTGGCCCTGGCGCGCCGGGACGAGGAGCGGCTGCTGATCGACGAGTATGCCGGACTGGGCCGGAGACACCCCCTCCTGGCGGCGGCCATGGCCCTGTTCATGTTCTCGCTGGCCGGCGTCCCGCCCACGGCGGGCTTCATGGGGAAGCTCTACGTCTTCGGTGCCGCCATCCAGGGCGACTACCTGGGGCTGGCGATCATCGGCGTGGTCAACAGCGTGATCTCCGCCTTCTACTATCTCCGGATCACGGTGGTCATGTACATGACGCCGGGGGAGGCCGAGCCCGCCCCCGCGTCCCTCTCGCCGGCGCTCCTCCTGGCGGTGGCTATTGCCGCCTGGGGGACGCTCCAGCTCGGGCTCTTCCCGTCGCGTTTCCTGGAGATCGCCCTGCGGTCGGTCGGGGCCTTGCTTGGTTGACCGGGGCCTGATAGCGTAAAGGGGTGAGAGGATGCTGTCCATGAAGCCCGTCAAGATCCCCGAGAAGACCGTCACCCGGCTCTCCATCTACCTCCGCTGCCTCGAGGAGCTGGAGACGAGCGGGGTGAGCTCGGTGTCCTCCCGGCAGCTCGCGGAGCGGTTCGGCCTCAATGCGGCGCAGGTCCGGAAGGACCTGGCCTACTTCGGGCAGTTCGGCGTGCGCGGCCTCGGCTATTACATCGCCGAGCTGAAGCACAACCTGGAGCGCATCCTGGGGCTGAAGCAGGACTGGGAGGTGGCACTGGTGGGCGTGGGAAACCTGGGCTCGGCTCTGATCGCCTACCGGGGGTTCCAGGCGCGCGGCTTCAAGATCGGCCTGGCCTTCGACACGGATCCGGCCAAGGCGGGGCAGGCGGTGGGCGACGTCCAGATCCAGGAGATGGTGAAGCTCGTCCCCACGCTCCGCAAGAAGAAGGTGAAGATCGCCATCGTCGCCGTGCCCGCGGCCGCGGCGCAAGCGGTGGCCGACCTCCTGGTGGAGGCGGGGGTCACCGCCATCCTGAACTTCGCCCCCGCGCAGCTCGCCGTGCCCGAGGGGATCAAGGTCCAGAGCGTGGATCTGTCGGTCCTGCTGAAGACGCTCTCCTATCACACCGTCCGCGCCAGCCGGCCGTCCCCCCGCCGAATGGAGCCCCGCACGCCGCCCAGGCCCGAGCCCGAACGCAGCAGCTGAACCGCCTCGCGGGCAAATCGGGCTGAGCGATTTCCCCTCTGGAGCGTCGCTCGGGTCGGCTCGTGCGCTTCGCCACGGACCGATTTTCGCACGCAATCCTTGCGCCTCCCGCGCGCATCTGATAAACAGTGCACTACCGCCCGAGGTCCGGGAGCCGGATCGGGCACACCCCCTCAGGTCCGCGCGAGTCGGGGCCGGGCCTCCGCGGGGCGGCGCGGTCCGCTGGCTCGATCCCTCCTGGCCTCGGGCCGGACGCGGTCGTCCGGCGCAGGGGCGGCGACCAGAGTGGCCCCCGCACAGACGCTCGGATCAGCCTGAGCCTGGAGGAGGAGGCGCACCATGGACTTGGAGCAGATATCGGTCTTCATGGAGAATCGGTCGGGCCGCATGGCGGAGATCACGGGGATCCTCGCCCAGGCCGGGATCAACATCCGGGCGCTCTCCCTGGCCGACACGGCCGACTTCGGTATCTTGCGGCTGGTCGTCGACCAGCCGGGCAAGGCCAAGCAGGTCCTCAAGGAGAACGGCTTCACGGTGGGGACGACGGCGGTGGTGGCGCTGGAGATTCCGGATCGGCCCGGCGGGCTGTGGGGGGTCCTCAAGATCCTGGAGGCCGCCGCGCTGAACGTGGAGTACATGTACGCCTTCGTCCAGAAGTCGG
>JBGPQZ010000178.1:0-6548 GCA_041489335.1 Methylomirabilia bacterium | reverse complement strand
TGGCAGAGGCCGGTTCCGCCGTCGTGGTCAACTACCGCCAAGACGAGGCGGGGGCCAGCAAGGTCGTGGCGGAGATCCAAGGGCTGGGGGGTGAAGCCTCCTCCTGGCAGGCCGATGTGCGGGACGGGCAGGCCGTTTCTGCGATGATCGAGGCGGTGATGACCAAGAGGGGTCGGCTGGACATCCTGGTCAACAACGCCGGCATCATCCGGGATGCCCTGGTCCCGGAGATGCAGGACGCGGAATGGTCTGCCGTCCTGGACACGAACCTGTCGGGCGTCTTCCACTGCTCGCGGCTCGCCGCAAGGCACATGTTGCGCGCGAGGTGGGGGCGGATCATCAACATGAGTTCCGTCGGGGCGTGGCGGGGGAACAGGGGCCAGGGCAACTATGCGGCTGCCAAGGCGGCAGTCAACGGCCTGACCCGGGTGATGGCGACAGAGTTGGGCGCCAAAGGCGTGACCGTAAACGCCGTAGCCCCCGGACTGATCGAGACAGACATGACGCGGTCGCTGTTGCCGTTTGCGGATACGATCGTTCGGGAGCGGATTCCCGTCCGCCGGCGCGGCCGCCCGGAGGATGTTGCCCCCCTGGTCGTCTTTCTCGCGTCCGAGCATGCGGCCTACATCACGGGACAGGTGTTCGCGGTGGATGGCGGACTGGTCTGAATGCGGAATGCGGAATGCGGAATGCGGAATGAAGGGACGAGGGGACGAGGGGACGAGGGGACGAGGGGACGAGGGGACGGCCTGAGGAAAATTGCGCACGAAAGTACGAGGGAACCGCCTCGTACGTTCGTACACTCGTATGGTCTACGGGAACAATGCGGAATGAATCGAGGGCTGGGGAGCGTGAAAGCTGAACCGGCTGGAGGAATGAAGCCTTCCAGCATGGGGGCGGCGCAGTGTCTCAGCGCCACCAATGAACACAGGGCCGAGTGGGAATATGGGGGATCCTATGACTGAGCAGGTGCAGGAGCAAAGCCGGGTGTGGACCCGGGAAGAGGTTGAGGCCTCGTTGCGGGCCATCCTCGTGGAGTCGTTGGGGGTCACGGAGGCGGGGGTCATTCCCTCCGCGTCTCTCGTCAGAGACCTGGGGGCGGAATCCATTGACTTCCTCGACATCGGGTTCAAGATCCAGCAGGTGTTCGGGGTCGACCTCGAAACGGCCGAGATCCGGAATCGGATCATGACCTGGGGGGCGCTGATCCTGGTGACGCTGGCGGAGATCCTGGCGGGGAAGTGCGGGGTGGAGGTGAGCCCTGAGGAGCTGCGTCCGCTGGAGGGGGGTGGCATCGACAAGGTGTTGGAGCATCTCCGTGCGACCCGGGGGATTGCGGCCGATGGGAAAGTCGCGGACGAGGTGGGGCAGGAATTGCTGCGTCGGCTCATCAAGGAGTTTTCCGCGCTCGGCTTTGTCGTGGGGGAGGCGGATCAACGGGACCTGCTGACCATCGTCCGGTCCGACCTGGGCGCGCGCCGGCTGACGGAACGGACGCTGGATCTGTTGACGGTGGACGCCCTGGTGAACTTCATCTGCGGCAAGCTTGGCGCCTGCCTGCGCACCGCCTGATCTGTGAGCCGACAAGGAGGCTCCTGATGCGCTTTCTCCTGGTGGATCGGATCCTCCGAATGGAGCAGGGGAAGGAAGCTATCATCCGCAAGAACGTCAGCAACAGCGAGGACTTCTTTGCCGAGCATTTCGCTGGCCGACCGATCATGCCGGGCTGCCTGATCCTGGAGACGTGCGATCAGGCGGCCCGGTTGCTCCTGGGGAGAAGCTCTGACTTCACGCTGCTCCCCGCCCTCCAGGACATTGTCAACGGGAAGTTTCAACACTTCGTGCAGCCGGGAGATTCTCTGCAGGTCCACGTGGTGGTGGTTTCGCAGGCGGCCGACTCCGCCGAGGTGCGCGCGTCGGCGTCCGTGGACGATCGCACGGTGGCACGGGCCTCGCTGATCTACCGGCTGGTGGATTCGGCGGGAGACCCCGGCGCCGCCCGGGCCTGTGCCCGTATGCGGGGGTTCTACGAGATCCTCACCACGGATCCGGTGAGCATCGCGTTGGAGAACCGAGCGCGGGCCATGGGGCAGGGCGGGGAGGGCAACGGTGCTTGAGACACAGGTCGCGGTGGTGACGGGGGCGAGCCGTGGCATCGGTCGCGCCATTGCGCTCCGGCTGGCAGCCACGGGGGCAGACGTGGTGGTGAACTACTTCCTGAACCGCGAGGCGGCGGAGAAGACGGCGGCCGAGATCAGGACCCACGGGGTGCGTGCCCATCTGGTGCAGGCAGACATGAAAGACCCGGGTCAGATCCGAAAGCTCTTCGCCGAGGTGGAGGCCCAGTTTGGGGGCCTGGATATCCTGGTGAGCAGCGCGGCCTCGGGGGTCTTTCGGCCCGTCAGCGATCTGACGGCGAAGCACTGGGACTGGATGATGAATACGCATCCCCGGGCTTTCCTGCTCTGTGCGCAAGCCGCCGCCCCGCTGATGCGCGGACGGCGAGGCCGGATCGTCTCGGTGAGCAGCATCGGGTCGCAGCGAGCGATTCCCTCGTATGCCGGCATGGGCGCGTCGAAGGGCGCCCTGGAGACCCTGACCCGGTACCTGGCGGTGGAGTATGCTCCGCTGGGGATCGCCGTCAATTGCGTCTCCGGCGGGGCGGTCTCGACCGAGTCCTGGCAGCAGCTGCCCGAGGTGGAGGCGGTGATCGAGGGGATCCGCCAGAAGACCCCGGCGGGTCGGATCGTCAGCCCCGAGGACATCGCGGCCGCCGTTGTCTTCCTCTGTAGCCCTGAGGCCGAAATGATCCGCGGGCAGGTCCTGGTCGTGGACGGGGGGTTCTCATTAACCATCTGAAAGGGGGAGGGCCAGGGGGGCGCCCGGCCCTTTCGGTCAGCGCATGATGAACAGGCGCGTGGCTGTGACCGGTATGGGCATCCTGACCTCGATCGGGATCGGGATCGAACCCTACTGGAAGGCCGCCTTGGCCGGCACCTCAGGCGTAGGGAGGATCCGGCACTTCGATGCCTCGGGGCTCCCCGCCCAGATTGCCAGCTACGTCCATGACCGCGAGGCGCTGGATGCTTGGCGCGTCTCGCTGGGTGTCGGGCCGGAGGACCCGAGATCTCTCC
Source organism: Methylomirabilia bacterium (assembly GCA_041489335.1). Classification (GTDB taxonomy): domain Bacteria; phylum Methylomirabilota; class Methylomirabilia; order Methylomirabilales; family 2-02-FULL-66-22; genus 2-02-FULL-66-22. Next base: position 3,414 of record JBGPQZ010000178.1, on the reverse strand, counting down.
TGTTCGGCCTGGCCGCCGGGCGGATGGCCTACGACGCATCCGGCTGGAGCCCAGCCCTGGCTGGGGATCGGGTCGCGGTGGTTTTTGGCACCTACGGCGACAAGGTGGATATGGGCCGGATCGCGGAGATCGCGTATCAATCCAGGCCCGAGGGGACCCGGGAGGTCTCGGCCGCCCCCTTCTTCCGATCCTATTGTCGCTCCTTCAAGGGGCAGCAGTTGTTCCGCCTGCTCCCCCATTACGCCACCTTTGGCCTGGCGCAGATGTTTGGCGCCACCGGCCCGACCTGCACCATCCAGACGGCCTGTACCAGCTCGGCTCAGGCCATCGGTGAGGCCTACCGCCAGATCCGTCGGGGGACGGCTGACCGCGTGATCTGCGGGGGGGCGGAGTGCATCGTCTCACCGAACCAGATGCTGATGTTCTCCCTGCTGGGCGTCCTGTCCACGCGCAACGACGAGCCGGAGCGGGCCAGCCGACCCTTCGATAAGGCCCGCGACGGGTTCGTTCTGGGGGAGGGGAGCGGCGTCCTGGTGCTGGAGTGGATGGACCTCGCCCTGGAGCGAGGGGCGCCGATTGTCTGTGAGTTGTCCGGATACGGGACCTCCTGTGATGCCTACCGGCTGACGGACGAGGACCCCGAGGGGCGGGGCGCCGTCCTGGCCATGCATCGGGCTTTGGAGAACGCCGGCCTGGGCCCGACCGACGTCGATTACATCAACGCCCACGGGACCTCGACCCCGATGAACGACCGGGTGGAAACCGCGGCCATCAAGGGTGTCTTTGGCAAGCGGGCCTACGACATCCCGGTCAGCTCCACGAAATCCATGGTGGGTCACACGGTTTCTGCGGCCGGCGCCATCGAGGCGATCTCCTGTATCTTGGCCCTTCGCGATCAGGTCCTCCCCCCCACGATCAATTACCAGCACCCCGATCCCCAATGTGATCTGGATTACGTGCCAAACGTCGCCCGACCGAGCCGCGTGGATGTGGTGCTGTCCAACTCGTTCGGTTTCGGCGGACATAACGACTGCCTGGTGTTGAGGCGGCTGGAAACCCACCCGTGATCCGAGAGACCCCTCGAACCCAAATACTGCATTTGAACCGCAGAGCATGCAAAGGAGAATCCCAGAGGCTCTGCTTGGCGCCCTTGGCGGTGAAATGTTTGGGTTGAGTCTTGATTGAGATGACCAGTGACGCAGGTACTCCGCAGCGGCAGCCGGCGAAGCAGCCGAGGCCGGCGATCTCTGTCGTCATCCCCGTCTACAACGAGGAAGCGAGCTTGGAGCCGCTGTACGAGCGGCTCGAGCGGGTTCTGGAAGAGGTCGGCCGACCGTACGAGGTGATCTTCGTCGATGACGGGAGCCGGGATCGTTCTCTCGAGATTCTCTGCCGCCTGCAGGAGGAACATGACCCGGTCCGGGTGATCCGGCTCAACCGGAACTACGGTCAGCACGCGGCCGTTTTCGCGGGATTGGACCACACCCGAGGCGATGTGATCGTGACGCTGGATGCGGACCTGCAGAACCCGCCCGAGGAGATCCCGCGGCTCCTCGACAAGATCGGCGAAGGGCACGACGTGGTTGGGGGGTGGCGCCGGAATCGCCAGGACCATTCCATCCGTCGGTGGCTTTCCTGGGGGGTGAACAAGATCGCCTCCAGAGTGGTCGGGGTGGAGATGCGGGACTACGGGTGCATGCTCCGCGCCTATCGGCGGGAGGTGGTGGAGGCTTTGCGAGGGTGCAGCGAAGTCTCCAGCTTTATTCCGGCCCTCGCCAACACATTTGCCGGTTCCCCGACGGAGATCCCGGTGGAACATGACCGGCGGGCAAGAGGGCGGTCCAAGTACAATGCGTTCCGCCTCATCCGGCTGAACTTTGATCTTATGACGGGGTTCTCGCTGCTTCCCATCCAGGTCGTCAGCCTCGCGGGAATAGGGATCGCACTCCTGGGTCTGGGGTTTGGCGGATTCCTCATGCTCCGCCGCCTCCTGATGGGACCCGAATCGGAGGGGGTGTTCACGCTTTTTGCCATCCTGTTCTTCTTCGTGGGCATCCAGATCCTAGCCCTGGGTCTCATCGGCGAGTACATCGGCCGGATCTACATGGAGGTGCGACGGAGGCCCCGGTACGTCATCCAGCAGATTTATGAGGCTGGACGGCTTGAGAATGGCTGAACAGAGCGAATGTGACGCTCTTGCACGATGACCAAGGATAGGGTCGGAGATGTGAGTCCCGGGAGCGTCGAGTCCTCCCGGGTTGTTGTTTTTGGGTATCACGACATCGGGGTCGCTTGTCTGCAGGAGCTCCTGTGCCAGGGGGCGGATGTCGCGGCGGTGGTGACTCACCGCGACGATCCGAACGAGACGATCCGGTTCGGCTCGGTGGCGAAGCTGGCGGCAGCCCACGGAATCCCCGTGCATACTCCCGACGATCCGAATGTGCCGGCGTTCGTGGAAGAGATTCGGCGCCTCCGCCCCGACCTCATCTTTTCCTTCTACTATCGCCGTCTTCTGGCTCCGGCAATCCTGGCCATTCCATCCCTCGGGGCCATCAATCTGCACGGCTCCTTGCTGCCGAAGTATCGGGGGCGGGCGCCGCTGAACTGGGTGCTGGTGCTCGGGGAGACAGCCACCGGGGTCACGTTGCACCACATGGACGCGCAGGCTGACCACGGAGACATCATCGCCCAGCGCGTCGTGTCCATCGCCCTCGAGGATACGGCGCTCAGCCTCTGGCGGAGGCTCACCGCGGCGGCCCGCGCCCTCCTGGCGGAGACGTATCCCCTCATCGTGGCGGGTCGGGCATCACGCATTCCTCAGGATCATTCGGCGGCGACCACGTTCGGCCGACGAACGCCGGCAGATGGCCTGATTGACTGGTCGCGGCCTGCGTGGCAGATTTACAATCTCATCCGCGCGGTCACCCATCCCTTTCCCGGCGCATTCACGTTCTGGGGAGGCAACCACGTCTTTCTCTGGTCCGCCCGGCCGCCACGTGGCCGGCCGACGCAGGCACCTCCCGGGACGCTCCTGGGCATCGGGGAGGGCGGAGCACTCGAAGTGGCGACGGGCGACGGGGTCCTGGAGATTCTCCGAGTTCAGCCGGCCGATGAGCCCGAAATGGATGGGCCGACCTTCTTCGCCGCGGTACCGAAGGACTCTACCATACGGTTCTCGTCCGCGATGGTGCAAGCGGTCGGAGAGGAAAGGAGACACGATTGAAGATCCTGATCACGGGCGGGGCGGGGTTCCTGGGATCGCACTTGACCGACGCGCTCCTGGCCCGCGGAGATGAGGTCACCATCCTGGACATGGGGAGCGACCTGAAGGTGCGCCAGAACTTGGGCAACCCGCGTTTCCGTTATGTCCGGGACTCGGTCCTGAATACCGAGATCCTCGACGGCCTGATCCTG
>JBGPQZ010000177.1:0-6554 GCA_041489335.1 Methylomirabilia bacterium | reverse complement strand
CCGGAGGATCTTCGCCTGGAGATCGAGGCGCATGGAGCCCACCTCGTCGAGGAAGAGGGTCCCCCCGGTGGCCAGCTCGAACTTCCCGACCTTGGTGGCGATGGCCCCCGTGAAGGACCCCTTCTCGTGGCCGAAGAGCTCCGACTCCAGGAGCTCGACCGGGATGGCCGCGCAGTTGACGGTGATGAAGGCCTTGGTGGAGCGCGGGCTGTTGTAGTGGATGGCCTTGGCCACCAACTCCTTCCCCGTGCCGCTCTTGCCGTAGACCATCACGGTGCTGCGGCTGCCGGCCACCTGCTCGATGAGGGCGAACACCTCCTGTATGGCTCGGCTCTTGCCGATCAGGTTCTCGAAGTGGTAGCGCGTGCGCAGCTCCTGCCGCAGCGTCGTGACCTCGTGCCGGAGGCGCCGTTCCTCCAACGCCTTCTCGATGGTCAGGAGCATCTCGTCGATCTTGAAGGGCTTGTTGATGTAGTCGTAGGCCCCGTCTTTCACGGCCTGGACGGCCTGATCGATCGAGCCGAAGCCGGTCATGATGAGCACGATGGTCTCGGGGTTCAGCTCCCTGATGGCGCGCAAGGCCTCCATGCCGTCGAGGCCCGGCATGCGGACGTCGGTGACCACCAGGTCCACCGGCTCCCGCTCCAGGAGGGCCAGCGCCTCGCTGCCGTCCGCCGAGACCGCGACCTGGTAACCCTTACGCTCGAGCACCTTGGCCAGCAGGTCGCGCATCTGTTCCTCATCGTCTACGACCAGGATGCGGTGATGCGTATTCATGCCGTCTGTTCCCCCAGCGGGAGCCAGATGGTGAACGTGGTGCCCTTCCCGGGCCCACTCTCCACCTCGATACTCCCGTGATGATCCTCGACGATGCGCCGGCTGATGGCCAATCCCAGGCCGGTGCCCTTGCCGACCCCCTTGGTGCTGAAGAAGGGGTCGAAGATCCGCCCCATGTGGTCCGGCGCGATCCCGGTGCCCGTGTCGGCGATGCTGGTCTCGATCCCGGGGCCGCCCGCCCGCCCGGGCCGCCGCTGCCGGTCACTCCCCGGCAGGAGCCGTGTGGTGAGCGTCATCGTTCCGCCTCCGGGCATGGCGTGCCAGGCGTTGATGATGATGTTGAGGAAGGCCTGCTCCAGTTGATTGGCGTCCCCCATGATAGGCGGAAGGTTCGCCTGGAAGTCCGAGCGCACGTCGATCTTCTCCTTCGCGATCTGGTGCTCGGTCAGGGTCAGCACCTCCTGCAGGAGGTCGTTCAGGTTCAGGGGGCGGAGATCGATGCGCGCGGGCCGGGCGAAGTTCATGAGCTGCCGGATGAGCTTGGTGATGCGCTCGGTCTGTGCGACGATGATCTCCAGCTCCTGGGGGCGGGGCTTGTCCGCGCCCCACTCCATCATGAGGTATTCGGCCGAGCCCGAGATCACGTTCAGCGGGGTCCCGATCTGGTGGGCGATCCCGGCGGCCAGCTGGCCGACGACCGCCAGCTTCTCCGCCTGCTGGACTTCCTGGACCAGCGACACCCGATCCGTCACGTCTTCGATGGCCAAGACCGCCCCCGCGATGACGTCGATTGCACCGCGCAGGGCATTGCCGCGGATGTTCAGGACGACGCGGCCCCGCCGTAACGTCTCGTGCTCGAAGCGGCGGAGGGTAAACTCCCGCGCCTCTCCCCGAAGGAGGCTCTCCATCTCGGGGCGCAACCCCTCGCGTTCGAGGGCCGGGAAGGCTTCGAAGAGACCGCGCCCCAGGACCTCCGATTCCGGGATGCCGTACCGCTCCACCATGGCCCGGTTCCAGGTGCGGATCTTCCCCTGCGGGTCCACTCCGATGATGCCGTCCGTGATGCTCTGGATCACGTTCCGCGCGTGTTCGCTCTCCTGGGTCAACCGCCGGCGTGCCTCGTCCAGGTTGCGAGCCAGGGCGTTGAATTCCCGGGCCAACTGGGCCACCTCGTCCTCTCCCGAGATGGTCACGTCCTCCGGGGCCTGGCCGCGGGCGAGGGTCGTGATTCGTTCCATCAGGCGGGCCAGCGGCTGGCTGACCGCATGGTGGACCGTGAGGGAGATGAGGAGGGTCAGGAGCAGGCCCACCGCGGCCAGGGTCCCGAGGAACGCGTTCCGTTCGCGGGCCAGGACCGCATGGACCTCCCGCAGGCTGGCGGCGACCTTCAGGCCGCCGAGGAGCCGTCCCTCCGCAGCGAGGGCGACCAGATGGGTCTGGACCGGAATCCCCTCCAGTTCTTCGGCCTTCCCGGTCCCCTGCGAGGGTGTGAGAAGGGAAGCGATCTCTTGCGGCCCCAGGCCTTGGGCCGTCGAGGAGAGCCCCCAGGTGAAGACCGGGCGGCCTGCGCCGTCATACACCGCGAGGCCGAAGCGAACGGCATCGAGTCCTGACCGGCGGACGAAGGCCGCGACCTCGGCAGTCTCTTGATGCCGGAGGGCCTCCGTCGCCACGATGGCCAGGGTGTTCGCCAGGCGTTCCGCCTCGCCGGCGATGCGACGGTAGTGGACCTCCTCCTCGCGCCGGAGGGTGACGAGGGCCAGGATGCTCAAGAGGGCGAGCACCGGGATGAGCAGCCAGAGTGTGAGCTTGGCTCCGAGGCTCATCCGTCCGCTCCCGGCAATGGCAGGGCGAAGGCCCGGCAGGCGTTCGCCGTGGTGAGGGCCGCGGCCATCTCAGGACTCACCTGCCAGGTGGCCGCCACGGCCTCGGCCGCGAGGGGAAGGTAGGCCGGCTCGTTGCGCTTTCCGCGGTGGGGCGTGGGGGGCAGGTACGGGGCGTCGGTCTCGAGCAGGACACGGTCTCGCGGGGCGTCCCGGAGGAGCTCCCGCAAGGCCCGGCCGTTCGGGTAGGTGACGGGACCGGCGATGCCCGTATAGTATCCCAGGGACCAGACGCGATCGGCCATGGCGCGATCCCCGCTGAAGCAGTGGAGGACGACTGCCGGGAGGCCTCCGGATTCCGCCTCCAGGATCCGCAGGATGTCGGCATGGGCGTCCCGGTCGTGGATCACGACGGGGAGCCTTAGATCCCGGGCCAGCCGGAGGTGATCGCGGAAGGCCATCTCCTGCGCCGAGCGTGGGGAGCTGTTCCGGTAGTAGTCGAGGCCGGTCTCCCCGACACCCACGACCTTGGGGTGGGCCGCGATCTGAGAGAGTTCCTCCAGGGCCGCAGGCGTCCACTCCGTCGCATGATGCGGGTGGACGGCCACGCAGGCGAAGACGTCCTCCTCCTCCGCTGCGAGGACCGCGGCCTGCCGACTGGAAGGAAGGTCGTATCCGATGACCATCATCCGGCAAATGCCAGCACGGCGGGCCCGCAGGAGGACTTCGGCGCGGTCGGGATCGAATTCCGGCATGAAGACATGGCAGTGCGAGTCAATCAATACCAATTGCCCCTCCCCCCTCCGCACTATACTGGGTTTGTCCCGTTTTCGCAATTCCTCCTTGAGCAGGAATGTCCCAACACGGACACAATGTCCCGCATGGGGCGATAGCGAGATCCGACAGCGACAGGGGCAGCGACAAGAATCCGCTTTTCGCGGTCGGACATCCCTGTCGGATCTCGCGTTGTCCGCCGTTGGTGCTATACTCTTATCGATAGCTCGGGACATGAGGGGCGGCGAGCGAACGCGGCGGAGGAGCGAACGATGACAAGCCAGCGGGCAAGGCGATGGGGCCTGATCGGCCTGGGGATCGTCCTGGTCCTCGCCATCGGGGCCGTGGTGGGATTCCGGATGGCCGTCGGCGTCATCAAGGACAAGATCGTCGCGGCACTCGGACCGGGGAGCGAGATCCAGGAGCTCGGCGTCGGCTGGTCCGCCGTCGAGGTGGTCGGCCTCCGCATCCGGGGGCCCGCCGGCTGGCCGACCGCCGATGCCCTGCGGGCGGAACGGGTGGCGGTCGTGCCCAGCCTGCGGAGCCTTCTGAGCGGTGAGATCCGCGTCAGTTCCATCACCGTGGTCAGGCCGTACCTGTCGGCGCTCCGAACCAAGGACGGACGCCTCCGGGTCGTGCCCAGCCTGCTGGAGCGGCCGGCTGCGAAGGGGCAGGGCGGCACAGGCGTCCCGGCCTCCGCGGTGCGCATCGAACGCATCACGCTCGAAGACGGCGTGGTGGAGCTGTATGACGCGACCGTGGCGTCGCCGCCCTTGAAGATCCGAGTCGAGCAGTTGCGGGCCGCGATGCGGGACGTGCTGGTCCCTGCGCTCACCGGGCAGACGGCATTCGATCTGAGCGGCGTGGTCAAGGGAGTCCGGCATGATGGCCGCGCCGCGGTGAAGGGGTGGGCCGAGGTCGCCACGAAGGACTCTTCGGTGAAGATGGAATTGCGGGGCGTCGATCTCGTCCTGCTCCAGCCCTATCTCAGCAAGGCGGCGGAGGTACGCATCCAGAAGGGCGCGCTCGACCTGGATCTCCAGTCGGACGTGCGCAAGAATCGGCTCAAGGCGCCGGGCAAGGTGAGCATCGCCAACCTGGAGTTCGCGCCCGGCAAGGGTGGCCTGGACACGTTCATGGGGATGCCCCGCGGCGCGGTGCTGGCGTTCCTGAAGGACAAGAACGACAAGATCACGGTGAACTTCGCCCTCGAGGGGGACATCAATAATCCGCAGTTCTCCCTCAACGAGGTCTTCTCGACGCGCCTGGCGGCCTCGATGGCGGAGTCCCTCGGCGTGAGCATCCGCGGCGTGGCCGAGGGTGCCGGGTCGCTCGGGCGCAAGGGGGCCGACGTGGTCGGGGAGGCGGCCAAGGGCATCGGGGGCGCATTCCAGTCACTCTTCGGCGGGGCGAAGAAGTAACGAGAGCCGTGTCAAATAGGCTGTCCTTTCCCCTCTTGCAGTGCAACAGGGCATTTCGCAACAGGGCATTTCGCCTTGACACCGGTACCGGGACGTGATATGCGAACCCTCAATTCTTTCTCTGGAGTCACCCCCAACTGTCCGGTTCGGCCGGGGTCATGCCTTTCTTCGTGGACATTTGACACCACCTGTTCGCACGTGCCGTCGCCGGAGTGAGATTCCCTCGTGCCCCCCGCGATTTCGAGCCCGCGAAGAGGTAGGGGGAACGGATTCATCACATCAGAAAGGAGGCCCGAAATGAAACGGAGAGAAGTGTTCCTCGCGGTCATGCTGCCAGTGGCGATGCTTGTGGTCCTGGGGTTGCTGGCGCAGACCCCATCGGCCGACGCCGCGACCTACACGTACAAGTGGCGGATGAACCAGACCCACCCGGCCGACAGCCCCTTCGGCAAAGCGGCGGATGCCTTTGCCGCGGAGGTGAAGCAGCGCACCAACGGCCGGGTCGACATCACGGTCTATCACGCCGGGGTGCTGGGCGACTGGGTGTTGAGCGATGAGATGGTGATGCGGGGCAGCGTGGAGCTGAACCTCGGCCCCGTAGCCCCCACGTATGATCCCCGCCTGAACATCGCCTACTACACGCCCTACCTCTTCAAGAGCTTCAAAGAGGGTAAGGCCGCCTACGCCAAGGGGGGCTGGATCAACAGCATGATCGACGACCTGTTTGCCGGCGTGAACATCAAGGGGTTGTCGGTCCTCCCCTTGGGCATGTCTGGGGCCACGGTGCGCAGGGTCCCGCCGAGCCCGGGGGACCCCGATGTCCCCAAAGGACTGAAGATCAGGATAATGCCCCTCAAGGTCTGCGAGCTGACCTATAAGCGCCTGGGCTACATCCCGGTCGCCATCCCCTACGCCGAGGCCTACAGCGCCATCGAAACCGGGATTGCCGACGGCCAGATGGGCGGCCCCCCCTTCCAGGGCCACGAGTTCCGGGACGTGCAGGGGGCCTGGATACAGTACAACGATTTCGTCGAGACCCACTGGTTCAAGCTGACCCGCAAGCTCTTCGACTCGTTGACGAAGGAGGACCAGAATATCTTGATCGAGGCGGCCGAGCGGCAGGGCGAGAAACAGTGGGAAGTCGCGCTCTCCCAGGATGAGGAGTACCGCCAGAAGATGGCCCAGCGGGGCCTGAGGATCGTCATGCTCTCCGAGGCGGAGCTCGAGAAGATCGCCACGGCCATCCGCGCCGATGTGTGGCCCGAGCTGGACAAGATCGTCGGCAAGGCCATCATGGACATCGCCCGGAAGAACGTCGGAGCCCCCGTGAAGTAACCGGCCAGGGAGCGATCCCCGGCCCCCAGAGCACTCGCGGACCGCAGGAGGCTTGAGCGTGCCTCGAGCCTCCTGCGGTGTATTGGGTGGCGCCAACATGGATGCCTCGTCCTCCTCCGCACTGAGGCGAATTGTCTTCGCGATCTGGTACGGCGTGGCAAAGGTGCAACGAGCCTTCCTGATCGTGTGCTCTATCTTCATCACCCTGCTCGTCTTCGGCGCGGTCCTGATGCGCTACATCTTCCATTACCCGGGCATGGAAGTCGAGGAGACCGCCACCCTGGTTGCCTTCTGGCTTTATTTCACCGGGGCCATTTATGGAACCTACGAGCGGAGTCACATCAAGACCGAGCTGATTCACCTCGTCCTGAGGCAGCCGAGGCGTTATGCCGTGGCGAAATCCGCTGCCAGTTTCATCACCCTG